>JAAYGA010000236.1 GCA_012727935.1 Pseudomonadaceae bacterium
ACCTATTGAAGCTGAAATTCAGCGTGAGATTGAGGTAGAAGACTTGCAATGCTAATGAATTTTGAAAGATTTGTAGGTAGAAGATTTAGTAGCTAGGTTAGCAAGCTCTGCAGCGCAGTTAAGGCATGAAAAGCCTAAGGGATTTATTAACAGGCTTAAGTAATCATTACCAAGCCGAGCTTGCTTTTTCGAGTAAGTAATTTTTTACTTCATCAGTACAATAAAACTCAATTGCAGAAAATAGCAATTAGTTGCAAAGCTCTGCTACTAAAACCTATCCCCTGTGTAGCATGACTTACAGCTGTTTTCGTTGCAAAATTGCAGGAATAGCAGGGGGTTGGGCTAATCTTGCCCCTGCCATTTAGTAAGTTAAGCAAATAGCTTTACCACTTCGCCACCTGCCTTTAGTTCATCTAAATAATTAGCCCATTTCTGCATCATTTCAGTACGCTGGCTTAGATAGCTGGTTCGGTTGTATGCTCGACCGTTGGCATCTTTAACAGCGTGTGCAAGCTGGTGTTCTATATATTCAACTCTAAAACCTAGCGTTTCATCTAACAGCGTTCTGGCTGTTGCCCTAAAGCCATGTGGGGTAATTGTCTCGTTGCTGTACCCCATATCCCTTAATGCTGTTCTTACACCATTTTCAGACAAGCAACGGCTACCACCACGGGCGCTTGGGAATACGTATTTTCCGTGCCCAGTAAGCGGTTGTATTTCTTTCAGCAATTTAATTGCTTGTTCAGGTAGGGGTACAATGTGCGGTTGGCGCATCTTCATTTTTTCGGCTGGGATTTCCCAAAGGTTGTTATTAAAGTCTAGCTCTTGCCATTCCATGTACCTTATTTCGCCTGGTCTCTGAAACAGCATGGGGCTTAGCTTCATGGCTGTTTTAACAACTAAGCCAGCATTGCTAGAATCCATATCTCTTAGAAGTTTGCCCAGTAGGTTAGGGTCGAGTATTGCGGCTCGGTGTTGCTGCTTAACTGGTTTTAATGCGCCTGCTAAGTCTCTGGCTGGATTGCGTTCTGCTCTACCTGTTTGGATTGCGTAGGCGAACACTTGACCGGCTACTTGCCGCGCCCTGTGCGCTGTGTCAATCGTTCCACGGGCTTCAACCTGCCTTAATACCGCTAGCAGTTCTTGTGCAGTAATTGACGCGATAGGCCGTGCTTTTAACTTTGCCAAGTGCTTTAGTAAAAACCTTTCAGCTCTCACTTTATGGCCTTCTGTTTTATCTGTCATGTAAACATTTAGCCATTCACGGCAAACAGCCTCAAAACTATTTGCAGCTTCTAGGGTTAAAGATTCTTTCTCTGACCGTCTGACTTCTGACGGGTCAACATCGACCATCACCAAGCTATAGGCTTTCTCATGCGCTGCTCTAGCATCGGCAAGTGAAACCTCAGGGTAAGTGCCAAGCGCCAAAGTTTTTTGCTTACCTGCAAACCTGTAATTATATCTCCAGTATTTACCGCCTGTAGGTCTGATTTCTAAATACAGCCCGTAACCATCGGATAAACGAGTTGTCTTTGTACCAACTTTTGCATTTTTAATCGTAAGTGCTGAAAGCTTACGCTTGGTGTTATCTAGCTTTGCCATACCTTTAGCCTCCTTTTGTTGGTACAAGCATTTTCAGAAAGCAATGTACCAACACTTATACCAACATTTTGCTGGTACAAGTATAGATTGTTCTGGACGGTTAAGGATAGGCTAGAAACAAAAAAGCCCCAATTTATGGGGCTTGTAAGACTAACTAAGACTAGGTTAGATTGGAATGTGGTGGGCCTTGCTGGACTTGAACCAGCGACCGAGCGATTATGAGTCGCGCGCTCTAACCAACTGAGCTAAAGGCCCTAAAACGGTGTAAATGATACCAGAAAGCCCTGATGAATCAAGACCTTCTGGCGTTTATTTTATTTAATCGTCTAGGAACGAGCGTAAAGAGTCGCAACGCGAAGGGTGGCGCAGCTTACGCAGTGCCTTAGCTTCAATTTGACGAATGCGTTCACGCGTTACATCAAACTGCTTGCCCACTTCTTCTAAGGTGTGGTCGGCGTTCATATCAATACCAAAACGCATACGCAGCACTTTCGATTCTCGGGCGGTTAAGCCTGCTAGAACAGCACGAGTTGCTTCAATCAGCCCTTCTTCGGTGGCCGAATCTATTGGGGATTCTTGGTTAGTATCCTCAATAAAGTCACCTAGGTGTGAATCTTCATCATCACCAATGGGCGTTTCCATCGAAATGGGCTCTTTGGCAATTTTAAGTACTTTACGTACTTTGTCTTCTGGCATTTCAAGGCGTTCACCCAATTCTTCTGGGGTGGGTTCACGACCCATTTCTTGCAACATTTGGCGCTGTACACGGTTAATTTTGTTAATGGTTTCAATCATGTGTACAGGAATACGTATAGTGCGTGCCTGGTCAGCAATCGAGCGGGTTATGGCCTGACGTATCCACCAAGTAGCGTAGGTAGAAAACTTATAACCACGGCGGAATTCAAACTTATCCACCGCCTTCATTAGGCCAATATTGCCTTCTTGAATAAGGTCTAGGAACTGTAAACCACGGTTGGTGTATTTTTTAGCAATCGAAATAACCAGACGTAGGTTAGCTTCAACCATTTCTTTTTTGGCACGGCGGCTTTTGGCTTCACCAATGGAAAGACGGCGGTTAATTTCTTTTAATTCAGCAACAGTTAACTCAAAAGTATCTTCATGGGCTTTAATGCGACGCTGACAGCGTTGAATTTCTAAACGGTAGACGCGAACTTTTTTGCCCACGGCGTCGTCTTTGTTAATTACTTCATCAAGCCATTTAGTGTTGGTTTCATTGCCGGGGAAACTGGCAATAAATTCAGCGCGGGGCATTTTTGACTTGCCAACACAAAAGCGCATGATTTGTCTTTCTTGGTCACGAATATCGGTAACTGCACTACGCGCGTCATTAACTACGCGTTCATAGTGTTTGTTAGCCAACTTAAAAGGTGCGAAAAGTTCACCTAGTAAGTTAAGTTCGGCTTGTGATTTAGCATGACCAAAACCTTGCTTAGCAATAACTTTACGGGTTTTTACTAGCTGATCGCGTAAAGCACCAAAGCGAATGCGTGATTCTTCAGGATCAGGGCCACTAACAGTTGCCTCTTCCTCTTCATCTTCTTCAGCTTCGTCTTCGTCGTCGTCGTCTTTATCAACAACAGCTTTAGTCACAATTTTAGGCACAGGCGTAGGGCCTGGCGGCGGTATATTTTCTACAGGATCAATAAAGCCTGCAAAAACGTCGGTTAAACGACCATTTTCTGCGGCGGCAATAATGTCGTAGGCCGCAAGAATGCTTTCTACTGTGCCTGGCACATAAGCAAGGGCGTGCATAACTTCACGAATACCTTCTTCTATTCGTTTAGCTATAACAATTTCGCCTTCACGGGTTAATAGCTCTACTGCACCCATTTCGCGCATGTACATACGCACTGGGTCGGTGGTGCGACCTGCATCACCTTCTACAGCGGCTAAGGCGGCCACGGCTTCTTCTGCTGCAGACTCGTCGGTTGAATCACCGTCGGTCATGAGCAGAGTTTCCATGTCCGGAGCTTCCTCACTTACTGGAATGCCCATGTCGTTAATCATACGAATAATATCTTCGACTTGATCCGGATCAGAAATTTCTTCCGGTAGATGATCATTTACTTCAGTGTAAGTCAGGTAACCCTGCTCTTTACCAAGGGCGATCAAATCTTTCAATCGAGATTGCTGCTGCGCTTTCCCGGACATAGAACCCCTATCTCAGCTGTGCAAGAAATATGGATATAAAAAGGCAGACCATTGAATTACAGCCTGCCTTAAGTTTAGGCGCGAAATTATAGCAGATTCGCGTTCAACCGTCTATTTGTCTTACGACTTCAGATGCTTTTGTTGCACCAACTTCCAGAGTTCTTGCATCTCTGCCATTGGTAACTGGGTTGTTTCAGGCTGCCCCAGTAAGTCGCTGTAACGCGCTTCAACCTGCTCTTCTGTTTTACGGTTTATTAAATGGTGTGAAATCGCCTCTATTTCTTGGGCTGCGGCTTCACGGTTTAATTCAAGTGCTAGCCTTGCACGTTGTAAAAATGCTTCACCTTGGGCTGTTCCCGACCAGTAAGCCAGTAGCACCTGAGTAGTTATATGCGGACTCTTACGCAAATATTCAAGTAAGCCCTGTAAAAGTTGTGCCGATTCATTGCGCTGCGAATCAAATTCAAGCCCTAGCGGCACTTGGGTTACTAAATCTGGGTAACCTACCAGTAAGCGTAGTAGCTTTTCTTCAGCTGGCAAGGTTCGGGTGGTTTTTTCTGCCGTTTTATTACGGCTTGCTGGCTGATAAACCTGTGTAACTGGGGCTTGATTAGCTAGACCCGACGAACCTTGGGGCTGTAGATCATTACGACTTAACCCAGTTAATTCTTGTAAATGTGCCACAATTCGGCGTTTTAATAAGCCTTCTGGCAGGTTTTTTAACAAGGGCATCGCGGCTTGTGCCAAACGCGCTTGGTCATCTAACAGGCTTAAATCTAACCCTTGGCGCAGGTAGCTAATTAAATATTCAGCCAAAGGCATGGCTTGGTTAACTCGCTGCTCAAACAGCCCAGCACCTTCTTTACGCACTAGGCTGTCGGGGTCTTCGCCTGTGGGAAGGAATAAAAACCTTGCATGGCGGCCATCGTTAACTAGCGGTAAAAGGGTTTGCATGGCGCGGGCGGCGGCTTGGGTTCCGGCAGCATCACCATCAAAACAAAACACCACTTCATTAACCAAGCGGAAAATTCTTTTTAAATGTTCTTCGCTAGCGGCGGTGCCAAGCGTAGCAACCGCCCAGTGAATGCCTTGTTGGGCTAGGGCAACCACATCCATATAACCTTCAACCACTAGCAGCCTATCTAGCCTACCGGGCTGTTTTCTGGCTTCATACAAGCCATAAAGCTCTTGGCTTTTTTGGAAAAGTGGTGTTTCGGGTGAGTTTAGGTATTTTGGCTTGCTGTCATCAAGCACCCGACCACCAAAACCCACTGTGTGGCCTTTAATATTACGAATGGGGAAAACTACACGGTTACGAAAACGGTCATAAACCCGTCCGGTGTCTTCTTTTTTTACTACTAGCCCCAGTTCTATTTGTAATTCTTCACTAAAACCGGCTTGACTTAGGTGGTTTTTAAGGCCATCCCAACCTTCTGGCGCAGCGCCTAGGGCGTAGCTTTCTAGCAATTCATCGCTTAAACCACGCTTAGCACGAAAGTAATTTAAACCTAATTCACCGGCGGTTAAACGCAATACCTGTTGGTAATATTCTTTGGCCAGTTCCATGCAGCGAAAACGCTGGTCGGCCTGTTCTTTTTGTTGGCGGTGTTGTTGTTCTGAACGCTGATAACCTTGGCGTTCTTCACGTTGAACCTGTACACCTTGCATTCTGGCAAGGCTTTCTACGGCTTCAACAAATTCTAGGTTGTCGTGTTCCATTAAAAAAGTAAGGGCATTACCGCTAGCACCACAACCGAAACAGTAATAAAACTGCTTGTCTGGATTAACACTAAATGAGGGCGATTTTTCGTTATGAAAGGGGCAAAGGGCCGAGTAGTTTTTGCCGGTTTTTTTAAGGGTAATCCGCGCACCAACCACTTCCGCTACATCGCTACGGGCAATTAAATCGTCTATAAATGCCTGTGGAATGCGGCCAGTCATGATTACCTCCTAATAAAAAAACGAGCCTTAAATAAAATAATTTAAGACTCGTTTAAGGGATTGCCTTGGTCAAGACAACTCCAACATTACTTAGCAGTTTTTAGCGGCTGTACTAGTACAGGCGCTCGAAACGACGCTGTTCGCGCTGAAGTTTTTTCTGATGACGCTTGACTGCTGCGGCTTTCTTGCGCTTACGCTCAGCTGTGGGCTTTTCGTAAAATTCACGACGACGAACATCAGCTAGAACACCAGCTTTTTCGCAAGAACGCTTGAAACGACGCAGTGCGACGTCAAACGGCTCATTGTCTTTGACTTTAATTACAGGCATTAAAATCACCGTCCTTAAGAGGGTTAACTACATAGGTTTTAGGAATACTACAAGCGAAAAATTCTACCTGTTTGTGCTTCGCGGTGCAAATGTTTATGCACTTCCTTTATACTAGCCGCCCAAATTTGCAAACTTAGGGTTAAGTTATGTTGGTGTTGGGCATTGAAACTTCCTGTGATGAAACAGGCGTGGCACTTTATGATACCAAGCGGGGCTTAATTGCCGATGCCTTATATAGTCAGGTTGAATTACACGAACGCTACGGCGGCGTGGTGCCTGAACTGGCCTCGCGTGATCACTTACGCAAGCTCACCCCTTTAGTTAGGCAGGTTTTTGCTGAGGCTGGCTTGTCGCTGCAAGACTTAGCAGGCATTGCTTACACCGCAGGCCCTGGGCTGATTGGCGCTTTAATGACCGGCGCTTGTATGGCACGCAGCTTGGCCTTCGCCTTAGACATTCCGGCCTTGGGTGTACACCACATGGAAGGCCATTTATTAGCGCCTTTATTAGACCAAACACCGCCTGAATTTCCTTTTGTTGCCCTGTTGGTTTCTGGTGGTCATACACAATTAATTCGTGTCGATGCCATAGGTGAATATGAATTATTGGGCGAATCTTTAGACGATGCTGCCGGCGAAGCCTTTGATAAAACTGCCAAGATGATGGGCTTGGGCTACCCAGGTGGGCCACGGCTGGCCAAATTAGCCGAACAAGGCACCCAAGGCCGTTTTCGTTTTCCTCGCCCCATGACCGACCGCCCCGGTTTAGATTTCAGCTTTAGCGGCTTAAAAACTGCCACCCTCACCTGCGTTAACCGTTTAAAAGAAGAAGCCATTTTAGATGATCAGGCGATGGCTGATGTGGCTTGGGCTTTTCAAGATGCGGTGGTTGATACGCTGGTTATTAAGTGTAAACGGGCATTAAAACAAACGGGCATGAAGCGTTTAGTGATTGCTGGTGGAGTGAGTGCTAACCAACACCTGCGTGAACAGCTAGAAAAAAACTTGCAGGGTATGGGTGGGCAGGTTTTCTACCCTTCATTAGCCTATTGCACCGACAATGGTGCCATGATTGCTTTTGCCGGAGCGCAGCGTTTAGCCGTGGGGCAAAGTGATGGCGCAACCCCAGCACCTTTACGCCCACGTTGGCCATTAACCGAACTAGAGGGGCTGAACTAATGCAACCAGCAGACAGTGTTCTTATTGAAAACCTAAGCTTTTTAGCCAGTATTGGGGTGTTTGAATGGGAAAAGCAGGTTCAGCAAAAGCTAGAAGTAGATTTAGAACTAAGCACTGATATTCGCCCTGCCGCTGCGTGCGATGATTTGAATTTTACCCTAAATTATGCCGCTATTAGTGAGCAGGTTGTTCAGTTAGCCCAAGCACAACACCACAATTTAATTGAAACCTTGGCTGAAAAACTGGCGGCCATGCTGCTAGAAAACTTCAACACCCAACAGGTTAAACTAACCTTGCGTAAACCCAATGCTGTGCCTGCGGCTAGCAGTGTGGGTGTTAAAATTATTCGCCAACGTAAAGAAGCGCGTTTATGAAGCCTGTTTACTGCTGGATAAGTTTAGGTAGCAACCATGAACGCCATTACCAAATTAGCCGTGCATTACAAGCTTTACAGGCTGAATTTGGTGAATTAAAAGTTAGCCAAGTTTATGAAACCCAGCCAGTAGGCATTAAAGTTAAAAACTGTGCGCCTTTTTATAATCTAGTGGCAGGGTTTTATACGTTGTTAAAGCCTAGTGAATTGAATGCGTTGCTAAAGCAAATTGAAGGTAATGAAAAATACTTGCGGCCAGAAGACCAGAGTGTTTATGTTAGGGCTTTAGACTTAGACATTATTAGCTGGGGCAAGGCTGCTGGGCTGGTTGACGGTGTGCAGCTGCCCTACCCAGACTTACTAAAACATGATTTTGTATTGCTGCCAATGGCCGAATTAGAACCCAACCAAAAGCCCGCTGGTTATAAGCAAAGCTATTTGGAATTATGGCAAGCTCACGCCCATGCTGAGCAAATAATGAAACCAGTTGAACTCACTTGGCAGGCATTACTACCAGCTACGCAAGATTAGTTAAAGCTAAGCCAGTTAGCTTTTCGAGTCTTAATTTGCGTAATTCTGTGCCTACCTGTGGCCCTTTAATGCCTTGGGCAACCAAGTCTGCTGCTTTAATTGCCCTTGCTGCTTCTAGCCAGTTTTTTAATTCTGTGGCATGAACAGTGGCTTGGGTTAAGCCTGTTAAATCAATCACTGCATTAAACAGTTCAACTTGCCGCCAAGCATCTAAAGCATCAAACATTGCCAGTGCCGCTTCTGCTTGCAGGTTTTCTAGGGCTGGCTGGTTTTGAATGGCTAATAAAGCATTTAAGTGCTTTAGGTAATCTTTGGGCAACATTAGGCAGCTGGCTAGCTGGCCTGCAAATTCAGCAGCTGCACCCCAGCCTAATAGGGCTAAGCGTTGAGGCAGGCTGATTGTTATTTTAGCTGGTTGGGTAGCGGCTTTATCTAACCAAGCTAAGCAAGCGGGGTTTTCTTGTAATTGTTTGGCTAGGGGTGGCCAAAGTTTTTCTACTGCACCAACACTGGCTAACACTTTAAAAAACACCGAAGGGGTTTGGGTGGCAAGGGCTTTTTCAACTTCAACCCAAACCCGTTCAGCGGTTAAAAAACTTAGTTCGCCACTGCTGCTTAATTGCTGCATTTTAGTTAGGGTTCCAGCTTCCACACTAAAGCCTAGGTGGGCAAAACGGGCAGCAAAACGGGCAGTGCGTAATACCCTTAACGGGTCTTCACTAAAAGCTTCTGAGACGGCTCTTAGTAATTTATTGTTAAGGTCTTGTTGGCCGTTATAAGGGTCGTAAAGCTTGCCTGCGGCATCTTTAGCCATAGCGTTAACGGTTAAGTCGCGGCGTAACAAATCTTCTTCTAAAGTCACTTCTGGGCTGGCAATAACCTTAAAGCCTTTATAGCCGCGGCCTTGTTTGCGCTCGGTTCTTGCTAGGGCATATTCTTCATGCGTTTTGGGGTGTAAAAAAACTGGAAAATCTTTGCCAACTGGCCTAAAGCCTTGTTGTGCCATTTGTTTAGGTGTTGCGCCAACAACAACCCAATCACGATCCTTTACAGGTAAACACAATAATTCATCGCGTACTGCACCGCCAACTAGGTATACTTGCATACTAAGCCTCAAATAAAGCTAAAAGTTTTAATGTTTTTGCCGATGATAGATAACTATGATTAGAATAAGGACTTTGGGAGTCAACATGCTAAATAAAATGCTCTTAGCTAGCCTAGCCACGTTAGGTTTCACTTTAATGGTTGGCTGTGCATCAGATTTTGCCAATTACCATACCGTACCAGTACAAACCGTTGCTTTGGGTAATCTTGACCCCGTTATTTTGCGTGTAAGCGGTAATGGCACTTACGGTAAGTCAGATGCTTTAGTTAACCCTAACCAAACTAACTTAATGGCAATGCGCGCTTCTAAGATGGATGCTTACCGCAACATGGCTGAACGTGTTTATGGTACGCGCATTCAAGGTAACACCACAGTACAAAACCTAGCCACACGCGATGATAACATTCGTGGTTATGTTGATAACCTTGTACGCGGCGCTAAAATTATTTCTACCCGTGAAATAAGTAAAAATTCTTACGAAACACAAATGGAACTGGTGTTAGAGCCACGTTTTCAACACTGTATGTTGAAAGGTGCAAGCATGGTGGCAGACCCTAACTGCTCGCAACACTCAGTACACGGCGAACACCCTAGCCAGCGCCTTCCTGTTTCTCAGCAGATGCAGCCTAGCGCAACTCAAACAGTCATTATTCAGCCTAGATCACGCTACTTGCTACACTAATGCCTTTATTAATGCTAACCAGCCAGTTGTTAGCCTAACTAGACAAATAGCACGGGAAGTATCCTTCTGATACTTCCCATTTTTGCTTTAATGGACTCTAATTTCATGTATAAAGCCTTCATTATTAGCCTGTTATTATTTATAGCTTTACCCGCACAGGCGCAGTGGGTAGAAGCCACCGGCGCTTCGGTTATAGACCACCAAGATTTAGTTCATGCGCGTCGCGCGGCCATTCGTGATGCCTTGCGTCAAGTCAGCTTCCAAGGTGCTTTGCAAGTGAATGGTTATCAGGCCATGAGCCAAGGTGAACTGCACACAGATCAGCTTTCTATTAATACGCAAAGCAGCATTAGCCAAATGGAAGTGCTAAAAGAAGAAGTTAAAAATGGCATGATGTTTGTTACTGTTAAAGCCCTAATTGAAAGCAGTGGCAGTTGCGAAGGCGGCAATTACGCCAACGGTTATAAACGCAGCCTAGCCATTAGTAACTTTTATATGGAAAGGCCACAATCTGCCAATATGGGTGCTTTGCACAATGCCAATGAAACCCTACCTAAAGAAATTTTGCAGCGGATGCAGGGGCAAGAAAAGCTGCGTGTTTTCGATGCAACAGGCTTCCAGCTTTATAGCGACGTTAGCACCATCCCCACTTCCGTCAGCGACCGTGGCACTCTAACCACCGCAGTAGACACAGCAACGCGCATTGGCAGCCAATATGTGTTAACTGGTGTTATTCGTAGTATGGATTTAATTAACCCTGAACTGGCTGGAGAACGCGGCGTTCTTGAAGGCTTGTATGAACGCACTCTTTATAAAGGTGAGCGTTTTGCCCGTGAATTGCGCGTCGATTTATTTATTCATGACGGTTTTAGTGGTGAACTTGTAACTAGCCGCAGCTATTTAACACAAGGAAACTGGACCGAAAACCGCACTGAAAAAGTAGGTTTTGCTAACACACGTTTCTGGCGTACCGATTACGGCCAAAAAGTTGATAACCTAATTGAACAAATGGTCAGTGATTTAAATGTGCAGGTAGGCTGCCAGCCTTTTATGGCTCGCATTACCCGCACCGACAATAAACGCTTATACATAGATGCCGGTTCAGATGCTGGCTTGCGCCCCGGCGACACTTTAAATGTTTACCGTTTGAATACTTTTTACGACAACACTCAGCGAGCCTTTACTGAGTTAATACCCGTTGATTTAACCCTAAGCCTAGAAAGAGTGCAGCCTAACTTTGCTAATGGCAGCTTAGTAACCCTGCCAGAAATGGTGAATATTCAGCAGGGTGATGTGGTCATTGCTTGGTAAACAATTAATTATTATTCACAATGCTCTGGGTGGCAAACCTTCCAAAATTCATAACCGCCATCCAGACTATACACTTCTGAAAACCCCTGTTCTTTTAAATAGTCAGTGGCACTTTTACTGGCCATGCCATGATAACAACACACCAGCACTGGCTGATCTTTCGGGTTATCACGAATAAAATCTTGTAGATTACTATTATCTAAACGCTCGGCGGTTTTAATCCGCCCGCTGTTATAACTTTGCGGATCACGGATATCAACCACCTTTAGCTTACCTGCTTTTAAAAGTTCACATGCCTGCTGGGCATTCAAAGTGCTAGTGCTCATTTTATTTCCCTAATAACAAAAAAATAACAAGAAAAGCCATTATATAAGGTCTTTCTATACAAGGTCTTTCTTAACTGCTGCCACTTGAAACTTTTTATGGTCTTCTAAGCGCATGGCCGTTAAATAATTACCCCACACACAGCCGGTATCTAACGCATGAATGTGTTTTACGCCCGTGCGCCCTTCCAAAGCTGCCCAATGCCCAAATACAATTGCCGCCTCTTTCAATACTTTACTGGGGTAATGAAACCAAGGTCTATGGCCATTAGGGGCGCGGCTGGCTTCGTGTTTATTGGCAAAATCAAGCGTACCGTCTGACTTACAAAAACGCATACGAGTGAAATAGTTAATAATGGCACGGTAACGGTCTTCGCCTTCTAAATCGTCTTGCCAACACAGGGGTTCGTTACCAAACACCTTGCTTAAAAAGGTATAACGGGGCGTAAGGCTTAACTGCTGTTCAACTTCCGCAGCCAACAGCTTAGCCTTAGCAAGCGACCAGATAGGCGGAATGCCGGCATGAGCCATTACAAAGCCTAAATTTTCATCTTGGTACAACAAAGGTTGTTGGCTTAACCAATTCAGTAGCTCGCTTGCATCAGGCGCTTTAATTACCTCTTCTAAAGTGTCTGAACTGCGAAGTTTACGAATGCCTTCTGCCGCCGCTAACAGGTGAAAATCATGGTTGCCCAACACCTGTTTACTGCTGTCGCCCAAGTCGGCCACATAACGCAGCACATCCAGCGAGCCATTACCTCGATTCACCAAGTCGCCGGCCAACCAAAGGGTGTCTCGCTTAGGTTTAAAGTTAATTTCCTCTAATAGCTGCTTAAAGCTTTTGTAGCAGCCTTGAATATCGCCAATTGCGTAGGTTGCCATACTAGTCAGGCTGCTGTGAGCTTAGCTCGGTTCGAAAGTTAGCCAGCTTAACAAACTCTTCTAAACTGAGTGTTTCGGGGCGGCGCTGGGGGTCTAAATTTAACGTTTCTAACTGTTCGCCAGTCACCCAACCTTTCATATTATTACGCAAGGTTTTACGGCGTTGAGCAAAGGCTAGGCGCAGCGTTTCACCTAAAATTACTTCATCTAAAGCTAGGTGTGTTGGCTGCTGTTTGGGGGTCATGCGTACAATGGCCGACTCAACTTTAGGCTGGGGCTTAAAACATTCAGGCGGCACTAAAAACAAGTTTTCTATCTCACAATAATACTGCGCTATGACGCTTAACCTGCCCCATTCACCCGTACCCGGCTTGGCCGCTAGGCGTTCCACCACTTCTTTTTGTAGCATAAAGTGCATGTCGTGAATTAAGCCTTGAAATGACAGCAGATGAAAAATTAACGGCGTTGAAATATTGTAAGGCAGGTTACCTACTACCCTTAGCTTTTCATCGGTTTTACGCAGTGCTGCAAAATCAAACTTTAGCGCATCGGCTTCGTGAATGGTGAAGTCTGGGTAGTTAAAGAACTTAGCTTTTAAACCAGGAATTAAATCTCGGTCGAGTTCAATAACGTCTAATCGGCCATTTTCTTCCAGCAACAGTTCAGTAATTGCGCCCATACCTGGCCCAATTTCTACCAAATGATCGCCACCACTGGGGGCAATGGCACGCACAATTTTACGAATCATGCCGGTATCTTGCAAAAAGTTCTGCCCAAAACGCTTACGCGCTTTATGTCCGTTCAGTGAAGCCATAAATAAATTCTCAAATGATTAGCTAAAAACTAATTAGCTAGAAAATAGTTAGCTAGAAAAACAGTTAGCTAGCAAAAATGGTTGCATAGTCTAATGCGGTTTTTAAGCTGCCTGTGTCGGCCTTGCCAGTTCCGGCTAATTCCAGTGCTGTGCCATGATCGACCGACGTGCGAATAATGGGCAGGCCAAGGGTAATGTTGGCTGCACGGCCAAAGCCTTGGTGTTTTAGCACCGGCAAACCCTGATCGTGGTACATGGCCAGCACAGCATCGCCTTGTTGCAGAATTTTTTCAGTAAACAAAGTGTCTGCTGGCAAAGGCCCAATTAGGTTAATGCCTTCGGCGCACAGCTTTTCTAGGGTTGGTTCAATAATGTCAATTTCTTCACGCCCTAAATGCCCACCTTCACCGGCATGGGGGTTTAACCCGCACACCAAAATGCGCGGCTGGGCATAACCAAAGCGGCGGATCAGTTCGTTATGCAAAATGCGGGTAATTTGTGTAATGCGCTGTGGTGTTATGGCAGCGGCAACCTCACACAAGGGCAGGTGGGTGGTAACTAGAGCAACCCGTAATTCAGCCGTCGCCAGCAGCATAACCACTTGTTCACTGCCACAGCGGTGCTGTAAAAATTCGGTATGCCCCGTAAAGGGAATGCCAGCCTCGTTAATTACGCCCTTGTGTACTGGGCCGGTTACCAAACCCTTGGCTTTTTTCTGTAAACACAAATCAGTGGCCAGTTCTAGTGTTTCTAACACATAAGCCGCATTGGCTGGGTTAAGCTGCCCAGCCGTTACGGGGGCGCGCAAAGCCACGGGTAACACTTTCACTTCGTTGTTAGCCGCTGGTTCTGCCAAGGTTGCAGCCGTTACCAACTTTATTTGCAGGCTTAAATTCAGCTGGGTAGCCCTTTCCCTTAGCAGGTTAGGGTCGGCCACCACCACCCAATCAGCCGACCAGTGTTCTGCGGCTTGTAGGGCAACCAAATCGGCACCTATTCCCGCAGGTTCGCCGGGGGTTATTAGCAAAATAGACGATGCAGCCATGCTTAACTCCTTATTTCAACCCAAGTGCTGTCACGAATTTCACGCAGCCAGTTTTGTACTTCTTCTTCAAAACGGCGCTCTGTCAATAAACGGCGCACCTGTTGGCGGCGCATAACATCGGTCATGTCGGACTGGCGACGCGCTTCGACTGTAATTAAATGCCAACCGAACTGGCTTTCAATGGGCGGAGAAACTTCATCCAAGGCTAGGTTATTCATTGCCGATTCAAATTCTGGCACCATCTGCCCAGGGCTAACCCAACCTAAACTGCCCCCCGATTGCTTACTGCCTCGGTCGTCAGACAGCTCTCTAGCTAGCTGAGCCAAGCTTTCACCCTTAAGTATTCGCTGCCTTAGCTGGCTAATTTCTGCCAAGGTTGCCTGTTCATCACGCACCGCATTGGGCATTAATAACAGGTGGCGTGTTTTAGTTTGGTCCACTAATAGCTGTTCGCCGCCACGGGTTTCTAGCAGTTTAATTAGGTGAAAACCACTGGCACTACGAAACGGGCCAGCAACGCCGCCCGCAGCCAAATTAGGCACACGGTCGGCAAACAAAGAAGGCAAGGCCAAGGCCGAGCGCCAGCCTAGATCGCCGCCACTAAAGGCTTCGTCGGCAGCAGAACTGGCAATGGCTTGCTCTTGGAAATCAGCACCTTCATCTAATTTTTGTTTCAGCCCTTCTGCCCTTTGTTGCGCCTGTTTCACCTGTTCTGGGCTGGGGTTATCTGGCACGGAAATTAAAATATGCGCCACCCGAAATTCACGCCCATCTTGGCGCAAGGCTTCAGGGGAAGTGAGGTAATTATCCACCTCTTGTTCACTCACTTGAATGCGCTCACCCACCCGACGTTGGCGCACTTGTGATATCAGCATCTCTTGGCGTATTTGTTCACGAAATTCAAGGAAAGTAATGCCATCGGCTTCAATGGCTTGGCTGAACTGGCGCAGCGTCATGTTGTTTTGCTGGGCAATTTTTGCCAAGGTTTCATTCAAAGTTTGCTCATCAACCCTTAGGCCGCCCTGCTTGGCAAATTGCAGCTGAATGGTGTCAACAATTAAGCGGTCTAACACCTGTTGGCGCAAAATATTAGCCGGTGGTGGACGTATCCCCCTTTCTGCTATTTGTTCATTGGCCTGTTGAATACGCTGTTCTAGCTCGCTTGCCATTAACGCTTCTTCACCCACCACCGCCACTATTTTATCAATTAAGCGAGGTTCCGCCTGTGCCGTTAAGCTAAGCAAAGGAAAGCCAAGTAAAACCCCTGCTAGCAGGTTTGTTATGCCCATTTTTTTAAACACTAAAGTCTCTCCGTTAAGGGCGATCAGTATAGCCCTGTACTTCTTTTCCTAACAATTGTGGAATGGGCTGACCCACACCCCCCAAGCCTTTAAACACTACATTTAGGAAGAATCCATAATCTCGCTTTCTTGATTCAAAGTGTTCTGGTTGGCCTTTTTGAAAAGCAGGTGAAGTGTCTAGGTTATCAACCCAATCACGGTACACCAACTGCAACTGCCAACAGCAAGAGTTGTATTCTAAACCCGTTAAGCTGTCTAGTTTTTCAGATCGTTTTAAATCTTGCCCGTGCTTGGCAAAAACGCGCCAGCGTGCATTAAGTGAATAGATAACCGAGGCATAAACCTGCTCTTCTGCCTGCTCTAAATAAGACCATTTTTTTAATTCTTCTTTATCGGGCGATGGCCCTTTAAAATCTAAATCTTGGTAGTTAGACCTGTAACTGTGGCCTAAACTTAACTGGCTGTTAGCAAGGCCAGTGTAAGTAAAATAGCTATTGGTGCTTTCTGTTTTATTAAAATGGTCATCCCACATAAGGTTAGCGTTTAGCTTTAAATTTGAAGTTAAGGCTAGGCTGGTTTCTAAGGCAAGATTTGAAGTTCGACGCACGTCTTTATAAGGGCGTTCGGCTCTTGGCAGTGCGTCTGAACGTATTTTTTGCCCCTGTGCATTCACAGCATCAGGGTGTAAATAGCTGTCATCTAAGCGCCTATCTTCTAAATAAATAGCTTTTGCAAGCCCCACACTGCCCAATTCTTGGCCACTGGTTTGGCTAATTAAACGCTGCTTTAAGCCCAAGGTAACCCTTTTTAAATCACCAACCCTGTCTAAGCCTAAGGTGCGTTCAGCACGAAACAGCTGGGCGGCATCGTCATCGGTAAAGCTGCCATCAAAAAAATCAGGAATTTGATACTGCTCCACAAAAGGCACGTAAGCAAAAAACAGCCTTGGCTCTAAGGTTTGCAGCAGGTCTTTACCTAACAACTGGGCATCCCGTTCAAAATATAAACCTGTGTCTAGGCTAAACACCGGCACTAGGGCTGAAGGCTCTAGTTCAACGCCATTACGCATAGCAGGCGTTAGGTTGGCAGTGTCTTCTGCCCAATAAGGGCTTAGGTGATATTGGCTAAATTTCAACTTGGTTTCTGGGCGTACATAAGCCCAAGGCCAGCGCCATTCCGCACGTAAACTGGGTTCTAAGTGAAGGCGCAAAGCATTAGGCACACCCCAAGAGGTGAAATAATACTCATCGCTAGTATTGGGTTTTAAAGCAAGGTTAGTCACTTGGTGGCCGGTATAGCTAACCCCTGTGGCCGTTTCATAGTTTTTGTCAAACAGGCCATTAAACTGGGTTAAGTCAATTAACAAGGCAGCCTGAACATGCTTGCCCCACGCCGTTGTTTTGCGTATTTCTAACTGTGGCAGGCGATAATATTCGCTAGTCTTAGCTTGGCGGCCTTGGCGTAAATCAAATAGTTGGTAAGTCTCAGCAGGACTAGTCTGGTAAACATCGAGCTTCTGATAACCTTGAAAATTCAAGGTGGTTTGCCAGCCATTTTGGTGGTAATTAAATTTTAACTGCTGCAATAATTCAGTGTCTGCGGTTGCGAAGCTGTTACTGCCTAAGTTTTCTAAATACTGGTTATCACTCACTTGAGAGAAGTTTAGCTGGTAATTAAACTGCGTATTTAAACTGCCTTGGTGGTTGGCTGAAAAGTGCCAGCGGTCGTCGTCATCATAAGCAGAATCGTTATTCAGCCGCGCATAATAAAGATCGCCTGAATTTTCAGGCGTTAAATAACGCACTTGTCCACCCAACATAAACCCACGTTTACTTATTTGGCGCGGGAAAAAAGTAGCATCAAGGTTGGGTGCAATATTCCAGTAAAAAGGCTGTTGGTAATCTAACCCCTTACTTTTTGACCAAGACAAGGTGGGCGACAATAAACCCGTGTGGCGGCGCTCATCAATTGGGAAGCGAAACCAAGGCCAATAAAAAACTGGCACGTCTAATATTTCCATACGCACATTAAATGCATCACCAAAACCTGTGTCGCGGTTTAAATTAAGCCGCCCAGCCACCAAACGCCATGCTTTGTCGTCTGGGCTGCAGCTGGTTATTGAACTGTCGCGCAACACCACCACACCATCGGAACGCTGTTCTAAATGCCAAGCACTGCCGCGTAATCTTTGTTCGTGCAACACATAATGTGCTTCACTGATTTGCAAATGCTGTTCGGCTAGCTGATATTCACCTTTGGCACCGCGTAATAACAAGCCTTCTTGGCGCAGGCTTAAGTTTCCTGTTAGTTGTGTATGATTACGTGCAGCATTTATTTGTGCTTTATCTGCTGTTAAATAAAGCGGCCCTTTTCGTAAACGCACACCGCCTTGCATTAGCAGGCCACCACTTGCTGAATAGCTAATTTGGGCAGCATCGGCAAACAACCTTGCTTGCTCTGGCGTTAGGTTAGCTTCAGGTAAATCCAGTTCAGGGGCTAGGTAATAGCCACGACAAACTTCCCCTTTGAGTAATTCAGCATAAACTTGCCAATCTAACAACTCAGGCGCAAGGGCTTTGGGTGGCGCGGCTTGCACAACCAAGGCTGCCAGCATTAAGGCGCTAGCTTTTAAGCTGTTTTTAAAAAGCATAAACTTCAAGCACTAGTTTCAAGCACTCCTCCCAAAACAAGGTTGCTAGCCTGCTAAAGTCTGAAAAATTGAGTATTATAGCGATAATACTGGCTATAACCACGATTAAAACCACCACAAACATCTACCAGACACAGATAAAAATGGATCGTTCCGAACGCATTAACACTTGGCTAAAACCTTGGCTAACAACCCCGACTAGCCAATTAACTAACGTTGCTGGTGATGCTAGCTTTCGTAGCTATTACCGCATTACTGCGCCACAAAGTAGCACAGGCAGCAGCTTAATTCTGATGGATGCACCACCAGACAAAGAAAATTCACACAGTTTCATTAGCCTTGCAAAAGCTTGGCACCAGCGGGGCATCAAGGTTCCTAATGTTTTAGCCTATGATTTAACGCTGGGTGTGGCACTGCTTGAAGATTTTGGTGATACGCAACTAATGCAACGCATTCAGGCACAACCCACCGAAGCCGACGCTATTTATCGCCAAGCATTAGAGCAGCTTATTGGCCTTCAGCAGCTGCCAAGCAACCTAAGCAGCCAACACCCCCTGCCCCACTATTGCGCGGCATTACTAGCACAAGAACTGGCCTTGTTCGATGATTGGCTAATTACTGGCCTGCTTAAACTTGCACCAGCAACACTACCAGCCAGTTGGCCTAGGTTTAAACAGCAGCTAATTACCAGTGCCTTAGAACAGCCTCAAGTTACTGTACACCGTGATTACCATTCACGTAATTTAATGGTTTTAACCGCCGATTCTTTAGCGACTCAACAACTGGGCATTATTGACTTTCAAGACGCTGTTTATGGCCCCTGCACCTACGATGCCGTTTCACTAATTCGTGATTGTTATATTAATTGGCCAGCAGCAACACAACAGGCTTGGCTGGCTTATTTTCACCAGCTTTATTGCCAACAAGCAGCAACAGCAAACCTTGAAGCGCCAGTTAGCCTAGAAGAATTTCAACGCTGGTTTGATTGGATGGGAATGCAGCGGCATATAAAAGTTGCGGGAATCTTTGCTCGCCTTTGGCTACGCGATAATAAAGCCGGTTATTTACAAGACATTCCCTTAACCTTGCAGCATTTATTACAAGCCACTCAACACTACCCTGAACTGGCCGATATAAACGACTGGCTAGCCAAGGTGGTTATTCCTGCTTTTAATGTGTTTTTACAGCAACGCCAGCAGGGTGAAGAAAATGGTGATTACTAAAGCCATGATTTTTGCTGCGGGGGAAGGAAGGCGTATGCAACCGCTCACCTTACACACGCCTAAGCCCTTGCTTGAAGTGGCTGGTAAACCGCTTATCTTTTGGCACCTAGAGCGCCTAGCCGCACAAGGCATTCAACAGGTTATTATTAATGTGAGTTATCTAGGCCAACAAATTATGGACGCAGTGAAAGATGGCGCAGCTTGGGGCTTAGAAATCAGTTATTCTGTTGAAAGCACACCTTTAGAAACTGGCGGCGGCTTATTGCAAGCAAAACACCAGTTAGGTGAAAGCCCTTTTTTGTTAATTAATGGCGATGTTTGGTGCAGTGAATTACCACAATTACCACCGGCTGATAAAAATGAGCTTTTATTTATGCTGTTGGTAGACAACCCTTTGCACCACCCAAGCGGCGACTTTTATTTTGCAGACAATTCAGGGCAGCTAGCCAACCAGCCTTGCGCTAAGATGACTAGAAAAACCTTTGCTGGCATAAGCCGCATTAACCCAGCAATGCTTGCAGATTCATGGTTAGAAGCGGCTTATGGCCAAGTTTATCAATCAGGCGAAGCATTTATTTTATCGCCTCTTTTGCGCTTAATGATTGATAAGCACAAGGCAAAAGCCACTGTTTTTAAAGGCTGCTGGGTTGATGTTGGAACACCGCAACGCCTTGCCGATTTAAACGCCAGTTTGTTGCCCTCATCATTTAATTAAGGAATAGCAAGCATGAAGTGGATAAAGCTAAAGTTACCTCATTTTGCCGGTAAGGTGGTTGGCTTGGTGCTTGGCTTTTTGCTGGGTAATTGGCCGGGGGCTGCTTTGGGTATTATTCTAGGCCATAGCTTTGACTTTCATCGCAATTCAATTTTTACACTGGCTAGTCTGTTTTTACGTAAAATTTCTTTACCCAAACCCAGCGAACGCCTTTACCGTGAAGTGTTATTTCTTTGCCTAGGTTATGTAGCCAAACAAGACGGGCATGTTTCGCCACAAAAAATTGCTGCCGCTGAAGCCTTGTTTAAACGTATGGGCTTAAACACCACCCAACGCGAAGCAGCCATTGCACAGTTTAACCAAGGCAAGCTGGCCACCGACCAAATAGAACCCAAGTTAGAAGAATTGCGTAAGCGTTTTGCTAATAAAAAATTACGCCGTTTAGAATTTGTAGAACAGCTATTAAACATTGCTTATGCTGGTGGGGCAGCCAGCGACAGCCAACTGCAACTCTTAGCTTCTTTTTTGCCTTTGTTAAACGTAAGCCCAGCTGAATTTGAAGGTTTACACCAGCGCATTCGTATGCAAAAAGGCTATCAAACCAACCAGTCTTACCAGCAAAATAAAACGCCCAGTGCGCCGGTTATCTTGCAGGCTTACCAAACACTAGGTTTAAGAGGCACCGCCAGCCCAGAAGAAATTAAACTAAGTTACCGTAAGCTTATGAGCCTGCACCACCCAGATAAACTTATGGCACAGGGTTTAACAGACCGAGCTTTAGATAAAGGCAAAGAAAAAGCACAAGAAATTCAACATGCTTATAGTGTGCTAAAAAAGGCACGGGGGCTTTAAAGCCTGCGCCCTAAACTAAAGCCCACGCAACCAACCTTCAACCCTTTGGGTTAACCAACGGTTATCGGTGCCGTCTCCGGTGCTAACCGGCACTTTAATCGCCATTTGGGTGGCTAGGCTGTTGCCTGCCCTTAAATAAGCGGCCTTACGTTCTGCAGCCCAATGGGTTTGCAAAGAGTTTTGCCCAGCATAAATGTCTAAAATGGGGTGTTTGCCTAACTTTTTAATTAGCTCACTAAAGCTAGCCGAATCTGCGCCAGCCGGTGTTTCAACATAAAGCAAAATTAAAGGTGAGTTTTTAGACAAGTTGCCTGCCTCTAACCAAGATTGCAGCCAATAAACACTTTCACCTTGCAAAATAAGCACCTGCTTGCCCTTGTTGCCTAGGTGTTGCAAGGCTGCTTTAACACGCACTTCAATTAAAGCTCGGTGTTCATTTAAAGCAAGGCTTGGGTCGGCAACTTCTTTTTTTACTTCTTCTTCGTCTGTTTCATCACCACTTAAAAACGCTAAATCTGCACTAGCTTCGGTTTTTTTAGGCGGTGTTTCAGCCGCTTTTTTAAGGCTTGTATAAGACAATAAAGGGCCAACACCCAAGGTTCTTGCTGCCACGCCGGTATTGTTATAAATAGGCAAGGCAATGGCTAGGGTAGTCCAGCCATATTCAGGCAATACCTGCCTTAAGGGCGCTATTCCTAAGGGCCAGTTAGGGTGTTCTCTGTCGCCGGGCAGCATTAATACCTGCCCTTTAGCCTTGGCACTTAGCGCGTTTATTTGTAAAGCTAAAAAGGTTTTCTCTTCCGCCAAGGGTAAGTTCACTATTTGTTTGGCAGGTAATTCAGCAACCAGTGCGCTAAGCATTTCACGCATAGGGTCTGGATTAGTGCGTTCTTGCTTAACCTCTTGTTCTTCTTCATCATCAAAACCAAAAGTGGGTTCAGCAGCAAATATTTGGCTGGAAAATAATAAAAAAACAACGAGGCTTAATAACTTTTTTATTTGGAACTTGTTCACTTAGACACTTCCTTAAATTTAGCTTGCTTGAGTATAAACACCCAGCCTGATACAACCAAGCTTTGTAAAGATGTAACAAAGCTGCATAACAAGGCTTAATACCTTAAAATAAACCCAGTTTTTCTTAACACCTAACTCTTAACACCTAACATAACGCCTAACACTTGCTTAGTTTAATAATTGCTACGGATAAACCTGCTATGCCTGATAAAAAACCTGATTTTATTATTGCCCCTTCCATTCTTTCTGCTAACTTTGCCTGCCTAGGTGAGGAAGTCGATAAGGTATTAGCCGCCGGTGCAGATTGGATTCACTTTGATGTGATGGACAATCATTATGTTCCCAACCTAACCATTGGCCCTATGGTGTGTAAAGCCTTGCGTAATCATGGTGTTACAGCGCCCATTGATGTGCATTTAATGGTTAAGCCGGTAGATCGTATGATTGGCGACTTTATTGAAGCCGGTGCAACTAGCATTACTTTTCACCCAGAAGCCTCTGAACACATTGACCGTAGCTTACAAATGATTCGTGATGGCGGCTGTAAGGCAGGCTTAGTATTTAACCCTGCCACGCCATTAAGTTTGATGGACTATGTTATGGACCGTTTAGACCTAGTGTTATTAATGAGCGTTAACCCAGGGTTTGGTGGGCAGAAGTTTATTCCGCAAACCCTTCAAAAACTGCGTGAAGCCCGAGCGCGTATTCTGGCTAGCGATCATCCCATTCGCCTAGAAGTGGACGGCGGCGTGGGCGTGGGCAATATTGCTGAAATTGCAGCCGCAGGTGCCGATGCTTTTGTGGCCGGTTCAGCTATTTTTGGCGCGGCCAAAGCAGACGATCCCAACCGTTACGATTCCGTTATTAAAGCATTAAGAGAACAACTGAAAGGAATTTAAGCATGACCCCCGAACAATTTATTGCACTGGGTGCCGAAGGCTTTAACCGTATTCCGGTAAGCCGTGAAGTGCTTGCCGACCTAGACACACCCCTTTCAACCTACATGAAGCTTGCACAGCAGCCCTACAGTTATTTACTTGAGTCGGTACAAGGCGGTGAAAAGTGGGGGCGTTATTCCATTATTGGCCTACCTTCCAACGAACGCCTTGAAGTGCATGGCCATGATTTTAAGCTGTTTCGTAATGACAAACTAATTAGCAGCGAAAAAGTCGCCGACCCTTTGGCAACCATTGAAGCGTTTCAAGCACAATACAAAGTTGCACCCCTGCCAGACTTGCCCCGTTTTACCGGCGGCTTGGTGGGTTATTTTGGGCATGACACCATTCGCTACATAGAGCCTAGCCTAAACAACCCTGAAGCAGCAGCACGCATGGCCGACCCTTTAAAAGTGCCTGATATTTTGCTGATGGTTTCTGAAGATGTGGTGGTGTTCGATAATTTATCGGGCAAATTATTATTAATTACCCACGCCAACCCAGCCGAAGAAAACGCCTTAGAAAAAGCCCAACAAAAGCTTGAGCTATTAGAAATTAAACTGCGTACAGCCACTTTAAACACCACCAGCCCTGGCACTGGCCGTGAAGCAATTCAAGAAAGTGATTTTAAATCAGGCTTTACTGAAACGGCTTTTAAAGCAGCGGTAGATAAAATTAAAGGCTACATTCATGCAGGCGACATTATGCAGTGCGTGGTTTCTCAGCGCATGAGCCTGCCGTTTAAAGCCCAATCGTTAGAGCTGTACCGTGCGCTGCGGGTTTTAAATCCTTCGCCGTATATGTTTCATTTGCACCTAGATTCTTTTCAGGTGGTGGGTTCTTCACCTGAAATTTTAGCCCGCTTAGAAGATGGCGAAGTGACCGTGCGCCCCATTGCTGGCACGCGTAAACGGGGCGTAACGCCTGAAGAAGACTTGGCTTTGGAAAAAGAATTATTAGCCGACCCCAAAGAATTAGCTGAGCATTTAATGCTGATTGATTTAGGCCGTAACGACGTGGGCCGCATTGCCAAAACTGGCAGTGTGGAAGTAACGGCTAGCATGGCGATTGAACGCTATTCGCACGTTATGCACATAGTGTCTAATGTAATAGGCAAGCTGCGCCCTGAACTCACGGCAATTGATGTATTAAGGGCCACCTTCCCAGCCGGTACTTTATCGGGTGCGCCTAAAATTCGTGCTTTGGAAATTTTGGATGAACTTGAACCCGTTAAACGCGGCATTTATGGCGGTGCGGTGGGCTATTTAAGCTGGTATGGCAATATGGATACTTCCATTGCTATACGCACCGCCGTTATTAAAGACGGTCAACTGCACATTCAAGCCGGTGCAGGCGTTGTGGCCGATTCTGTGCCACAAATGGAATGGGAAGAAACCTTAAACAAAGGCCGAGCCATATTTAGAGCCGTGGCGATGGCAGAAAAAGGCTTAGATAATATTTAAATCAACTTTAAAATTCTAAGCGCCAAAAAATGTCTAAGGAGCTGGCCAAGGAACTGGCCGCTTCAACATAGACTTGGCGGGTTAAATCATAACGCACCACAAAACGTGATACTTCATCGTAAATGCCCACCCCATAGCTAACACTCAGCCGGTCGTTAATATAGCCAGAAGCCACCACGCTGGTTTCGCTGCCGCCGCCTTCGGCAATAAGCTGAAAGTCTTTCAAGCCTACGGTTTCACCCAAGCGCCCTGTAATGCCAGAAGCCTGTTTTAAACCAAAAGAAATAGCCGCAGCATTTAAGCTGTTTTCATCTTTTTCAGTACGCAAAGGCCGTCCTAAAATTAACCAAGATAAGGCTTGCTCATTAGCCATATCAGGTTCAGAAAAAATGGCTGTTTCTGGCCTATCAACGCGGCCAGTTAAGTGAATGCCCACCGTCACTTCCTTAACTTCACGCACCGCTTCTATGTCTAAAAAAGGCAGACTAACAGGGCCAGCAAAGTTTAAACGCGCTTTACGCAGCTTTAAATCTTGCCCCCAAGACTGGTAGGTTCCCTTCACTAACAACAACTCACCACGGGTTTGCATACCATTAGCAATTCTTAAACGGCCTTGTATTTCAGCAACTAAACCCATCGCATCTAAACTTAAAGGCGGCGCTTCTGGTTGGCTAGCATTACCCAGCAAAAGTTCTATATCTAAGTTCACCTTAGATGCGCTACCACTGACCAGCTTTCTACCCACCACTTCAGCATCTTCAGACACTTTAATGGCCTGCTTAGGCAGTTGTTGCACGCTAATAACGCCACTGGGTATTTTCACCTGCCCAGCCAATAACAGCTGTTCTTGCTGGTAACTAAAGGTTAGGTTGGGCGTTACTTGCAAGCTTGCAAAAGGTTCGACTCTAATTTGAAAAGCCTCGCCTTTTAATTGCACCCTAGCAGTCAGTTCTGGCTGCCAATAGATTTCGCCGGTTAGCTGGCCTTGCCCACCTTCGCCTGTAGCAAAGTCGGCCTTTAAACGCATTTTTTCGCCTTGCAACAACACTTCGCCTTCTAAGCTTTGTAAGCTAACTGGCCAGTGGTTATCAGCCGCTGCAACACCTTGTAGTTGTAAGTTGCCCCACACTTCAGGTGCTAATAAATGGCCTCGAATTTCACCCTGCCCCACCAGTTTTCCTACCAGCTGGTCTAAATCAATAAAGGGTGAAAAAAGCTGTAGTTCTAAGCCGTCTAGCTGATAATTGCCTTTAATAGCCCGTTGCTGGTTGCTGGCATTAGGTTTAAGGGCAATTGTTATCTCGGTGTTTAAATAGCCTAGCTGTTCGCCATCCAGTGTAAAGCGCGTGGTTAATTGCTGGTCTTTAATGCCCAGTTCTAAATTTAATAGCTGATAATTTAAAGGCACCCAAGCGAAGGTTTTATTTAAAGTGTCTTCTAATTTAACGGCCAACTCACCCGGGCCACCTTTTAATTCAACACTGGCTTGCAGCTGTTGGTTTTGCCAACGCCCTTTAATTTCGCCATCAATTTGGTCTAACCAGCGCAAATCTTCTGGCAGCCAAGGTGTTAATAACTCTGTATTTAACGCCGTGAGTTGATAATCCCATTGCAAGTTATCTAAAAAATTATCTAAGTTTTTAAGCTGTACACCGCCTTCAATTGCCAATTCTAATGGCTGTTCATCAACCACTAAACCGCTTGTTAACCTATGCTGGCTTAGCAAACCAGACAGGTGCAATTTCAAATCTTTCAAAACCAAAGGGGTTTCTTGGGGTGCTTGTGAGCTTGAAACCTGCCCTTGTATCATTTGCAAACTAGTAAAAGCTAGGCTAAGCGTTGGGTCTTGGTGGTTATGTTGCCCCGTATAAGCCAGCTTAAAATTAATTTTCTCTAGTTCAATTGAAGCATAGGCTAGGTAATTAGTTACCCAAGTTAATTGGTAAGAACCTTGGCTTAATGCCTGTTGCAAAGCTTTGGCCTGTAAAACCTGCCCGTTCAAAGCTTGGGGGTTAGCTGTGTCGGCTTTTAACTGCATAATGGGCGGCAAGTTCACGGCGCTATTTAGCTGAACATCGCCCACCAGTGCATATTCTTCCAACAAGTGATCTACCTTAGCCATTGTTATCACTTCAGGCAGGAGTCGGTTGGCTAGCTTAAGCAGGTTTTGGCTTAGCTCTGCCAAATCAACCACATCAATATTTAACGCCGTTTGCCAATTGCTGGGGTTAAGGTCTAGGGCTAGCGCCACTTGGTCTTGGCCACTGGTTAAGTTGAACTGGGTTAGCTGTAAGGCATAATCAACTGGCTGGTTTTTTAAATAATTATTGGCTAGAAAACCATTAAACGCACTTTCAAGCTGCAACGGCTTAGGCAAACCAGCAACCACCTGCCCACTCACCTTGCCTTGTAACTTAAACTGCTGTTTTGCCATTTGCGCTAATTCAAGCTGTAAAGCCAGCCAATTATCGTCACCTTGGCTTAGTTTGAAATGGTTCAGCTGTAACTTTTGCCAGCTTAAATTAGAGGCTAAACTTAAGGTTACTGGTTGTTCATTTAGCTGTTGTTCAGTGTCTAATTTTAGTTGCCAACCTTGCGCTAAATCGCCTATTAAGCTTAATTCACCTTGTTTTAATTCAAGGTTACTAGGCCAGTTTTTTAGCTGTGAATGAAGTTTAGGTGGGTCTAAGTTCTGCCAAGTTAAATTCAAACTCAGGGGTGCAGCAGGCTGTAATAAATTCACCCAACCCATTAAATGAATGGCAGCATCGCTTTGGTGTGCTGAAGTTAAGCTAGCATTTAAGTTCAGCTTAGAAAAATCACCGGTTAAGGCTAAATTTAAAGGCGCATCACTAAACTCACTGCTTAAATTCAAGGCTAAGGGCCAGTTATTTTCAGTAACCAGCCAACCCTTCAGCTTAATTTTACTGCCTTCCTTGCCGGGTAAAAAAGGGCTTTGTACTTGTAATTCATGCAGGCTAATGCGTTTAACTTGCCAATCGGCGGCCAATTTTAAATGACTTAACTGTGGTTCACCGTTCACTTCTAAACGGCCTAGGCTTAGTTTTTTAATGCTAAGGGCGTTTAAGTAAGCCAGTTCTAGCAGGTCTAGTTCCGGTAGTTCAATAACTGGCAGGCGCAAGCTAGACCAATCGACAGGCAAGGCACTTACCGTTGGTGGGCTAACGGGAGGCGTATTCACACTCACTGCTGCTAGCTGTAAGTTATTTAAACAAACCTTGCGTTTTAATAGGCAACTTGGCTGCCAATCAAACACCAAGTTTTCTATGGCAAGGTTTAAACTGGGGCTTTGCCATTGCACCTCTTTGGCTTGCCACTGCCCAATAAGCTGGCCTTTAAAGCCGTTTACCGTTAAGCCAGGCACCTGCTGTAATAACCACTGGCCACCCAAAGATGTAAAAAACAACCAGCCAATAAGCAAGGTTAAACTTAAAGTAATAAAACTTAACGCAGAACTAAACCAGTAAAGAATAAGCCTGCTAATTACTTTTGTAGCAATCAATAGCAGGCGGGTCATAATTCAGGTCCCATTGAAAAGTGCAGCTGCCAGCCACCTTGCAGTTCATCTAACCCTTTAGCTAAATCAAGACGCAAAGGCCCCACCGGAGAAATCCAGCGCACCCCAACCCCCACACCCAGTTTAAGTTCACCTAACTTGGAACGTTTTAAAGTGGCATCGCCAGCATCAACAAAGGTTGCTAAGCGCCAAGTGGGCGTTAGGCTATATTGGTATTCTGTACTGGTTGCAATTAAGTAGCGCCCACCCTGCTGACGACCCGATTCACTTTTAGGCGCTAACTCTTGGTAAGCATAGCCTCTAACCGTTTGGTCACCCCCTGCAAAAAAGCGCATAGAAACAGGTGTGCGAGAAAAATCATCTGAAGACAAGGCACCCAGTTGTAACCTTGCTAACAGCCGGTGCTGATCATAAAAAGTGTATAAACCCCGCGCTAAAGCGGTGACTTGCAATAAGTTAATGTCTGCAAATAAATCCCTATGACTGGCATTAACATCTAAGTGCAAACGGTAGCCTTGAGAAGGGTCAACCCGCTGGTCTGATTTCAAACGCCCATAACTAATCCCCGGCAAGGTTAGCCAAGTTGCATCTTCATCTTCACCTACTTGGAATTTTTCTTGCCGTCCTTTAAGCGATAAAATTCTATCCCAATCATTGGCTTGCCGGTGGTGCCACTGAACCCCTAGGCTAAAACGCTGGCTTTGTTGGTCATCAAAATGTTCATCTTCAATTGAAGTGGTGAAACGTAACTTGTCGGTCATAGGCGGCGTAAGTGGTAATTGATACCAAGCACTGACTGCTTGGCGCGGCATAGAAAGCTCGCTGTCTACACCACGGCTGTGGCCATGACTATTTAACCAATGTTGCTCCCAATTACCGCTCACTCTTGGCCCAATATCAGTCGAAAAACCAGCACCTAATTCTAAACTGTGGGGCTTACGCATACGCACCAACACTTCCACCGGAATTTCTAACTGGTCATTGGCTTGCTGTTCGCGTATATCAACCAACACTTCGTTAAAATAGCCACTGGCACGCAGTTCACGACTGAGTTCACTTAGTTTATCGGCACTGAACAATTCGCCTTTTTTAAAGCGTATAAAACGCCTTAACAAGGCTTCATCTAGTTCGCCTTGCTGATCAAAAGTTACCTCACCAAAACGGTAGCGTGGCCCCGATTCAAAATGTAGATAAATATCGGCAGTACCGGCTTGAGGGTCTATTTTTAAAGTTTTTTGAGTGAAGTTGGCTGCAAAGTAACCATAACTTATGGCTTGTTCTGAAAAATGCTGTTTAGCAGCTTCATAAGCAGCGTGGCTTAAAGGTTGCCCAGAACGGAGTTTTTTATTAGTTGGCAGGGTGAAATCATTTTGCTCTTGTGCTGGCCCAGTTAGCTCAAGGCTAATAACCTGTAAATGCACAGGCTCACCCAAAACAATGTTTACCGACAATTGCGCTGGGTCGCCTGCTTTTACTTCTAAATGCAGCTGATAACGGTAATAACCCAAGGCTTCTAAAGCTTGAATAATTTGCCCACGGGCAAAGCGTGCATAGCGGCGCATTTCATTGGTGTTGCGGTCTTCTATTTCACCCAAATAAGCTTCAATGTTATCGCGAACTTGGGCTATTTCTGGTTCTAACTGCAACAGCAAAGAAGGTGGCTTTTTTTTTGCAGCTGCAGCCAAAGAGGGGTAAAAAAATGTAAGCGACAAACAAATTAATAATAAAGCCAATGACTTAAAACTAATCTTTTGATCACTTTTAGTTCTGTAACGAATGAGCAGAAAAACGCACCTCATAGCCACCGTATTTGCGTAGATTAATTACGCCTGTGTCAAGCAACAGATACTGGCCTTTAATGCCTAATAACTGCCCCGTCACTTTTGGAGTTTTGTCTAGGTTAAGCGATTTAACCTTAGTCGGATATTCCAGCACAGGGTATTCAAAGTACAAAGGTTGTTCTTTAAGGGTTTCAGTTTCAACACCGTCCAAAACACTTAACTGCTGCTGGTAATCGGCTAAAACCTGCTTGGCTTCTTGGGCTAGGTCTAGGTCTTCAACGTCATTTTTCAACATTCGCTGCCAAGCTGTTTTGTCTTTAAGCGTTTGCCCTAGGGTGGTTTCTACTAAGCCTGAAGCTAGGCGGTTATTCACTTTCAAAATGGGCAAGGCGGCAATAGCACCTTGGTCCATCCAACGCGTAGGGTTATTAATTTCGCGAGTAATACCCACTTTCAAGCCAGTAGTGCTGGCAAGATAAACCAAGTGTGGCTTAAAGCAATGTGCCTCACCCCATTCCGGTTCACGGCAAGTGCCTAGGTGGTAATGGCAAGTTTCAGGTTTAACAATGCAAGTGTCACACTGCGCCAGCTTTTTAAAGCAGGGGTAACAATAGCCTTGAGAAAAACTTTTATTAGTTTTGCGTTCACAATGAATGCAGTGAATATTGCCGCTAAATTCAAGGCTAACCACCTTGCCCAACAAGGGGTTTAAGGCAAGGGTTTGAAAACCACCTTCGCCATCGGCTAGCTTTAATTCATAACTTATTGGCGTGGTATGTTGAGTGCCCATTTTGCGTAGGCGACCCGTTAAATTTAACACGCTATGATTCCTGCCCTAAAATACGCACTGGCTGTTCTTCATTGGCAGCCGGCTTTTTCTTTTTAGGCGCAATGTAACCCACCCGCTGATCTTCAGGAATAGTGCTTTGCGCTTCATAACGCAACACAGCTTCCATACTAATTTCTTTTTGTTCAACAGTAAGCGCCTGACCATTGGGCCAGCGGCCTAGTTCCACACCACTTTTTAGGGCGGTGTAAATTTCAGGGCTCATTTTTTCAATCATTTCTGCAAAAGTCATGCTTGCTTCCTCTTTTTAGACCCAGTCTTAGGTTTTAGACCCAGTCTTAGGCCAAGGCAAAAGCGCAAAGGCTAGCCCAGCTAATAATCCACCTAGGTGGGCTTCATTGGCCATATTTAAGCCTAAAGAACGTGAAAAGTCGGTCATGCCTAAAACCATCCAACCCAACATAAAAACAACCAAAGCATTGCCCAAAGCTAAGCCTTGTTGTGGGTGTAACCTGCCCCACAACCAAATGTAACCTAAGTAGCCATAAACTACGCCAGACAAACCACCAAACTGGCTGGAACCATTAATTAAAAATTGTGCAGAATTAGACACTAGGGCAGTGAACAGAATTAAGAGGATAAGTTTAACCTGTCCTTGGTTTCTTTCAATCATTTCGCCTAACACCCAAATCCATAAGGAATTAAACACTAGGTGCATTAGGCCAAAGTGTAAAAAAATAGGCGTAATTAAACGCCACCACTGCCCAGAAGTTAGGGTAGCACTTAAAGGCAAGCTAATTAGCTGGCTGCCGTTAAATTCCATAGGCGTAAAAGAAATAAGCAGAAAAACAATCGGGCCAAACAGCCATTCAAAAGCCACAGTTACCAAACAACCAAGCAACAGCATCACCCAAGTTACGGGTACTTTTTTAAGTCGATAAACCAAAGAAGTAACATTTTCCTTGGCAGGTTCAGTAGCGCGGCCTGCTTGCCAATCGTCTAAAGCTTGCTTAACCAAAGGCAGATGACTGGCATCTAATAACCAAAAAATATGATTACCCTGTTCATCGGGCAGAATACGATGGCCTAAGCGTGCCTTCCACAAATGGCGTGAAAGGGGCATAGGGTCTTGGTTGGAAGGTAAAGTAAGAAGTTTAAGCATTTATCTAGCCAGCTAAGGGTTTTTTAATTAAGTTCTTTAATCAGAAAAAAAGGCGGCCACTGGGGCCGCCAAAGCAGGACTATCATGAGGAAACTACTGTAAGTAAGACGTAGCTTGCACATTTAAGTTCCCACTTATTTTAAATTTTTTGAATATTTTCGGCAGTCATTTCTGCACGTAATTCTTCTAAGAGCGGATATTCATCTTTTTGCACTTCAACCCACACAAATTTTTGGGCATCTAACCTTGCTTCACCATCAAAACGGTAGGCCACTAAACGGCCATATTTAACGGCACTGTAATCTAAACAGGCTAGATTAGAACGTATTACTGAAGGAAAGCCTTGGCACCAGTAGTGACCAAAAAACAAAGGTTTATCTTCAGGTGGGTAATAGCACAAACGCCGCTGGTCTTCTTTTGAAATAAGCGTTGCTTCAGTTTCAGGGCTTAGGCGGTCGGGCTGAAAGAGCACATCACCCCAAGTGCGAGGTTCATCAACCCAGTAAGAGGTACGAAAACGGTCACGTATAAAACCATCGCCGCTTTGCTGGGTTTGTCCTTCTGGCAAGCGTAACCAAGTGCCACGGGTGCAACGGTCAACCACTTTAAACTCATCCGTTCCAACAATAGCCGAGGCTTGCAAAAATTCGGGTGTCATTTTCCCATCAGGGTATTGCTGGAAAAAACTAGGCATAAGGGCGCTGTCCCAACAAGCATGAACCACCCTAAGGGTTTCTAAATCTAGTGCCAGCGGCAGGGTCATAAACCAGTTTAAAAAATCTTGCCATTCATTCGGCCAAGGGTCGAATTGGTCTAGGGTTTCTTGAATAACCCGCTGGTGCCTTGAGGAATGGGAACGTAAAGGGTTGCCAGCAGCAGCGTAAGTAAAGTAAGCCAAGGCGTTATATTCATGATTGCCTAGCACCATGTGAGCCGTGCCTGCTTCAATCATTGCCCTGACATCGTGCAATGCCTGACGAATCCTTGGCCCACGGTCTAAAATATCACCTACAAAAATAACCTGCCTTCCTGCAGGATGACGCCACACACCCGACTTCTGTGAATAGCCCATCAGCTCTAGCAAACGCCGCAGCGTATTGCCACAACCGTGTACATCACCTATCAGGTCAAACCCTTGCATACACTTCCCGTTTTTGACTTGCGTCTATCAGTAATTGCTCTGCTGTGAATTCCAACCCAATTTGGTGCGACAGATTTCATAGAAATCATGCCCTAGGGGGTGAATAAGCGTTAACTTTTGTGGTTTTTTGCGAATATAAAGCACATCACCCGGCTTGGTTACTAGGTGGGTTTGGCCATCACAAGAGACGTGTGGATAAGTTTCATTACTATCGCTAATGAATATTTTTATTTCACTATTGCCATCCACCACAATAGGGCGGCTAGACAAAGTATGTGGAAACATAGGCACCAGCACCAGCGCATCTAGTTTAGGGTGCATAATGGGGCCGCCACCGGAAAGGGCATAGGCTGTTGAACCGGTTGGGGTGGCAACAATTAAACCATCAGAACGTTGGTTATAAACAAACTGGCCTTCAATGTACAAGTCAAACTCGATCATCCGCGCTGACTTGCCAGGGTGAAGCACTACATCGTTCAAACCATCGGCGCTGCCAATTAATTCACCAGCACGGTAAATTTCAGCATCTAGCAAAAAACGCTTCTCTGAAACGTATTTACCCTCTAACACTGCGCCTACTTTTTCTTCAATTTCATCGGGCAGAATATCGGTTAAAAAGCCTAGCCGACCACGGTTAATACCCAGCACAGGCACACCCGTTTTAGCCATAGCACGGGCAGCACCTAACAAGCTGCCATCACCGCCAACCACTATGACTAGATCGCAAATTTCAGCCAACATTTTTAAATCAGCTTCTTGAACGCCATGCCCTAACATAACGCCAGCGGTGCGCTCTTCAACAATGACGTGATAATTACGCTCACCTAAAAAACGCATTAGACGTTTAAGTGTTTCAACAACTTTATTACTACCTAAACGTCCGATTAAACCAATATTACGGAAACTAGGTTTTTTCATGGTAGCTTATAGCCTATACCTAAGGTGAAACCATCTAGCTCAAGTTTTTCTGTATCTAGGTAAACCATATACTCTAAATCAGCATAAAAACGTGACGTGAAATTAATTTCAGTACCCACACCATAACTCATTTCAAATTCACTCTTCTTTCCTTCCTCTTCTTTTAAAGAGGCTGAAGTTACGCCTAGTTTTGCGTAGGGGCTAAGAGGCCCAAGAGGCAGCGCAAACTTACCATAAAGGCCAAATAAGCGATCTAAGGAAACTTTAGTTTCTGAATCTTTACCACCAAAGGCAAGGTGGGTTTCAACGCCCACAAAAGTGTTTAACTGCTGACCCAAGCGAACTTTCAAACCGTCGGCACTTGAATCTTGTGAAGACCAATGATGTAAACCACCGCTTACATAGCTGTAAATTTGACTGTAATCATCGGAGGCATGTAGCTTGCCAGTGGAAGGTAACAATAAACAACCAACTAAAA
>JAAYGA010000237.1 GCA_012727935.1 Pseudomonadaceae bacterium
ATGGCAGCCGATGTTGCTGCGTATATGAAATATTACAACCTAAAAAGGCTTCATACGTCTAATGGTGATATGACCCCGGTTGAGTATGAGAATTATCAATTAAAAGTGTCCACTTGGGCTTGACCAGAACAGGCAGCGTTTATTAGTTAAACAGGGTTATAAAAAAGCCCATCTTTTTCCAGTTATTTTATCAGCCATTAAAACTGAGGCGCAAAGGTTAGGTGTGTCTAGTTGGCATTTATTATTTCTACAAAAAGATGAGCAACAGCTACTTGCAAAGCAACACTTACATACTCGATTAAGCTGCCAGTTTCATTGGTTTAATAATAAAGGATGGCAAACCTTTGATGACTTCCTAAGCAGTTTTAGTTCTAAAAAACGTAAAAATGTAAAGCAAGAGCGACGTAAAGTTGTTCAACAAGGATTCAGTCTTCAGCGTATTGAAGGTGCAAATATTAATGCAGAACAACTAGAGCACTTTTACCAATGCTACCAAATAACTTATTTAAGGCGTGGCCGACAGGCCTATTTAAATAGGGCATTTTTTCAACAATTATTACAACAAATGCCAGAACAAATATTACTAGTAATAGCCAAACAAGAAACTAGCTAAACCTTAGTTGCTGCAGCCCTTTTCTTTTATAACCAAACAAGCCTTTATGGGCGTTACTGGGGTAGTAAAGTAGAGGCCGACAGCTTACATTTTGAAGCCTGCTATTACCAAGGCATTGAATTTTGTTTGGAAAAAAACTTAACTCACTTTGACCCAGGCACTCAAGGTGAACACAAGATTAGCCGAGGCTTTCATCCAACCTTAACTTGGTCTAATCATTGGTTAGCTGAAGCAGTTTTTGATGAGGCCATTAATAACTTTGTTGAAGAAGAAGCCAAACAAGTTAAGCAGTACGCTGAAGATTCATGCAACCTACTGCCATTTAGGCAAAAGAAAACTTAACTGCTTGGTTAGTTCACCTGCTGAAATTTCTTTACAGCCTGAAGGGTTTTGACCCGACCAAAGGGGTGAAAACTCAGCTGAGTTATTCTTTTCAGCAGCAGCACGTAACTTGCCCATTTCAATCGAAGCATAAGGAAAAACCGGCGCTTCTTTACTAATATAACCCAGCTCTTTAATGGCTCGATTCACTATGCCTCTAGCTGGCTTACCCGTAAAAATAGTCGTTAAAGCCGTGTGTTCAGCTTGAACGCTTTTTAATGCCGCACGGTGCAGCTGACTGGTATTGGTTTCATTACACAACAAATAAGCAGTACCCACTTGTACAGCTGTCGCACCCAGCAATAACGCAGCCTGCACACCCTTAGCATCGGCAATACCACCGGCAGCTATCACTGGCACTTTCACTTGGCTAACAATTTGCGGCACTAAAGCAGCCAAACCAACTTGCGTGGTTATATCCGCCGATAAAAACATGCCTCTATGCCCGCCAGCTTCTAAGCCCTGAGCAATAATGGCATCAACACCCTTAGCTTCTAACCACAAAGCTTCTTTTAGCGTTGTAGCAGTAGAAATAATTTTAGTGCCCCAACCTTTAATCCGTGCCATTAGCTCTTTATTAGGCAGGCCAAAATGAAAGCTAATAATCTCTGGTTTATAAGGTTCGATTAAATCTGCCGTAGCATGATTAAAAGGCGTGCGGCTGGCACCAGCTGGTAAGCTATCTACCTCTATGCCCAGCTCATCAAAGTAAGGTTTTAGCCTTGCTTGCCAAGCTGCTTGCTTCTTTTCATCATAGGCAGGCATTTCGTGGCAGAAAAAATTAAGATTTACTGGTTTGGCTGTGGCAGCTTTAATTAGGTTAATTTCACTAACCAGCTGCTCAGGGCTTAACATAGCGCAGGGTAAAGAACCTAAACCACCCGCCTCACTAACCGCGATAGCCAAAGCACTGCCCTGAACACCCGCCATAGGGGCTTGAATAATAGGCAACTCAGTACCTAAAAGCTGTTTAAAATCTTGGTTACCCATAAATTTATCCCTAATCAAAATTAGCTGCAAGACCGTCTTGCAAGTTAATGGTATTTTCAACTATTCGTGTTACTTTAGTGCATTGTTATTTTCACTCTACAAGTAGGCAACTATAAACCAAGTACTCATCAATAAAGAACCCGTTGAATTATATAAGATTTTACAGTTTGAAGGGATACGCTCCAGTGGTGCCGAAGCCAAAAAAGCAGTGGCCGATGGTTTTGTAAAACTGAATGGCGAACTTTAAACGCAAAAGCGTAAAAAAATTGTTGCTGGGGATATTATTGAAATTGAAGGTGAGTCTTATCAGGTTCAGCTAGAAGATTAGTTTAGCTACTTCCAACCATGAATCCAGTTGCTGGCATTTTTTAAATCATGCCAGTTTATACTCATGGATCGTTTAGAAATAACCACTTCTATACTGCATCCTATAACTAATTCTTCTTCATCAAACTCAACGTCAGTTACTAGGAAGTGCTTCTCCTTGTTGCTGGGAGTAACAGCTGTCCACTTACTACCAAGTAATTTTTTTGGGTTTATTTTATTCATTTTGTTGACTCAATTCTCTAGCGCAGACTGTGCAATGCTTGATTCCACTTAGTTAATTGCTTTTGTACACACTTGAACGATATGAAATTTTGACGACATGAACAATAAGAGTGTCATCACGTATCTCATAGACAATACGATAAAGGCCTTGCCTGATTCTGTAGCGCTCTTGTGCTGAAAGCTTTACACAGCCTTCAGCTCGAGGATCAGAAGCTAGCGAATCAATTTTTTTAAGAATACGCTTAATATCAGCGGATGGAATGCTTCGCAGGTCTTTAGCAACTGACTTCTTAAAAGTTATTTTATATTTTACCATGCTTCTTCAAATCGTTGAGAAGGGCTTCGTAGCTGATCTCTTTTTCATTCTCACGTGCCGAGAACGCAGCTAAATCTTCTTGATCTTCGTTCATGAGTAGGCGTACTGCCTCATCAACGAGTTCAGATACAGAAAGTTGGGCAGATGCAGCTTTTACTTTTAAGGCTTGATGAATAGCAGGCTCGAAATAAACAGTAGATCTTTTAGATAGGGTGCTCATGATCATCTCCTGATAATGCTTTAACATTGTAGCGTTAAAACACCATAACGTTCAAGCGTCAATTAATGCCTGCATTTGTGGCTGGTTTGGAGTGCAGCCTAAAACCTTAGACAGTCTTAAAGCCATTTCAGTAGAAACTGCGCTCTTACCTTTTAACACCCGATTAAGAGTAGAAGCAGCCACTCCTTAATTTTTAACTTAAATAGTATCCGTGGCTTAAGCTTCTAACCCTAAAAACTCACCTTAACTGCTGTGGCACTTCTACTGGCTTTTTCACAAGCTGCTTCTAGTGTATCGGCCAGTGCTAAGGCCACGCCCATTCTGCGGCTGCCGTTAATATCGGGTTTGCCGAATAAACGTAGTTGGGTGTCTGGTTCTGCTAGGGCTTGTTGCAGGTTGCTAAAAGTGGTGGTGTTAGATTTACCTTCAGGAAGTATCACTGCTGATGCGGCTGGGCCGTATTGGCGAATATTTGGAATGGGCAGATCTAAAATTGCGCGGGCATGTAACGCAAATTCAGATAAATTCTGTGAAATAAGCGTCACCAAACCAGTATCGTGCGGTCTGGGTGATACTTCACTAAACAACACTTCATCACCACGAATAAACAGTTCGACCCCAAATACGCCCTGCCCACCTAAAGCCGTGGTTACTTTTTCTGCTATTTGCTGTGAAGTTTTTAAGGCGGTTTCACTCATGGGTTGTGGCTGCCAAGAAGTACGGTAATCGCCGTCTTCCTGCAAATGGCCGATAGGTTCACAAAAGCTGACGCCACCCACATGGCGCACTGTCAGCAGGGTAATTTCATAATCAAAGTCTACAAAACCTTCAACTATTACCTTGCCACCACCGGCACGGCCACCTTCTTGGGCATATTGCCAAGCCGCCTCTATTTGGTCTGCATTTTTTAGTGTGCTTTGGCCTTTGCCTGAAGAACTCATAATCGGCTTTACCACACAGGGCATACCAATTTGGGCAACTGCGGTTTTAAAATCGGCCAAGTTGTCAGCAAAACGGTAGGGCGAAGTCGCAATGTTTAACTCTTCTGCCACCAAGCGTCGAATACCTTCGCGGTTCATGGTCAGTTGCGTAGCACGAGCGCTAGGTATTACTTTAAAACCTTCTTGTTCTAATTCTGCCAAGGTGTCAGTAGCTATGGCTTCAATTTCTGGAACAATCAGGTGTGGTTTTTCTAATTCAATAACCTGCCTTAGTGCTGCACCATCTAGCATAGAAATTACGTGCGAACGGTGGGCTACCTGCATGGCGGGTGCGTTGGCGTAGCGGTCAACCACTATCACTTCAACACCTAGGCGTTGTAATTCAATGACTACTTCTTTGCCTAATTCACCACCGCCACAAAGTAGAACGCGGGTAGCACTGCTAGAAAGTGGAGTTCCTAAGGTTGGCATGGGGTTATCCTTTATAGGTTTTGAACTTGTGTAGGGCTTTTTTGCGTTTTTCTTCGGCACGGCGGGTAAAAAACCACAACAGGAAGGTAATGACTGAAATAAACAGCAGTATTAAGCTAGCTATGGCATTAATTTCCGGTTTAACCCCCATACGTACCGCTGAGAAGATTTCCATCGGCAAGGTGGTTGAACCTGGGCCAGAAACAAAACTTGCCAATACCAAGTCATCTAACGACAGGGCAAAAGACATCATCGCGCCAGCCGCTAAAGAAGGTGCAATCATTGGCAGGGTAATTAAAAAAAACACCTTCCAAGGCTTGGCACCTAAATCCATCGCTGCTTCTTCCATCGAACGGTCAACTTCTCTTAAACGTGCTGAGACTATGACTGAAACATAGGCAGTACAAAAGGTGGTGTGGGCTATCCAAATGGTCACTACACCCCTTTCCATCGGCCAGCCAATCAGTTGTGCCATGGCTACAAAAAGCAGTAATAAGGACAAACCGGTTATCACTTCGGGCATAACTAGGGGTGCTGTCACCATGCCGCCAAATAGCGTGCGGCCTTTAAACTGCCCAATACGTGTTAGCACCAAAGCGGCTAAAGTTCCCAAGGCTGTTGCAGCTATGGCTGTGTAGCTGGCAATTTCTAAGGAGCGCAACACGGCATTCATTAGCTGGGTATTGTCTAATAAACCGGCATACCATTTAGTTGACCAACCACCCCAAACGGTCACTAGGCGTGAAGCATTAAAGGAATAAATCACTAAAATTAGCATGGGCAGGTAAATAAAGGTTAAACCTGCAAAGAGCATAAAGCGTGAAAAACGAAAACTGGTCATTTATTTGCCCTCCAGTTCACGCGCTTGGTTACGGTTAAATAAAATAATGGGAATAATTAACAGCAACAGCATAATCACTGCCAAAGAAGAGGCTACGGGCCAATCACGGTTATTAAAGAATTCCTGCCACAGCACCTTGCCTATCATTAAAGTTTCTGGGCCACCCAATAGCTCTGGAATAACAAACTCCCCCACTACTGGAATAAATACCAACATACTGCCAGCTATCATGCCGCTTTTAGATAAGGGTAAAGTAATCTTCCAGAAAGCGGTTAGGCTTTTAGCACCTAAGTCTGAGGCTGCTTCTAGAAGTGATAAATCGTGCTTAACCAAGTTGGCATAGAGCGGCAACACCATAAATGGCAGGTAGGCATAAACAATGCCGATATACACAGCAATGTTGGTATTTAGAATTTGTACTGGCTCGTTAACAATGCCCAGCCACATAAGGGTGTTATTTAATAGGCCGTTATTGCTTAAAATACCCATCCAGGCATAAACACGAATTAGCAAAGCAGTCCAAGTTGGCATCATCACTAACAAAAGCCAAACGGGGCGCATTTGTTTGTCAGAACGGGCAATGGCATAGGCCATAGGGTAGCCCACTAGCAAACACAGCAGGGTGCTGAAAAATGCGATTTTTAGCGAGCCTAAATAAGCCGCTAAGTACAACCCATCTTCGCTTAGCAATACATAGTTACCAAAATTCAGCAGCACCGTTAATTGGTTATCCGCCCAAGCGGTTAGGCTGGTATAGGGCGGAATCGCGATATCGGCTTCGGCAAAACTAATTTTGATAATAATGGCAAAGGGTAAAAGGAAAAATAACAGCATCCAGAAAAAAGGCACGCCAATCACTGCATGGCGGCCTTTGGGCAGCAATCCGAGCAATTTATTGCCTAGTTTTTTCATGATTGAAATACCACGCCACTGTCGTCAACCCAATGCACATAAACCTGATCGTCCCAAGTGGGGCGTTTTACGTTACGTTCTGAATTAGCTATAAAGGCTTGCACTATACTGCCAGATTTAAGTTGTACGTGATAAACCGAATGACCACCCAAATAGGCAATATCATGCACTAGGCCTTGCGCCCAGTTATAATCTTGGTGTTCTAGTTCTGGTGGCTCGCTACTCAATAATAGCTTTTCAGGGCGCAGTGCAAAGGTGACCTGTTTATTTTCTGCCAAGCTGGTAATACCATGACCTATATAAATGGGGCGTTCTAGCTGGGCACAAGCAATCACTGCATGGTCAGAATCATCGGCAATAATTTCACCATCAAATAAATTCACATTACCAATAAACTCGCAGACTAAACGGCTGGCCGGTGTTTCATAAATATCCATCGGGCTACCCACCTGGGCTATCCAGCCTTGGTGCATAATGGCAATGCGTTCGGCCATGGTCATGGCTTCTTCTTGGTCGTGGGTTACCATTACGCAGGTAACACCGACTCGCTCAATAATTTCGACTAGCTCTAGCTGCATTTGTGAGCGCAGTTTTTTATCCAGCGCACCCATAGGCTCATCTAAAAGTAATAGCTTAGGGCGTTTAGCCAAGGAGCGTGCCAAGGCCACCCGCTGACGCTGACCACCTGAAAGCTGATGGGGCTTGCGCTTGGCATACTGGGTCATGTGCACCAGCTTCAGCATTTCTGCGACGCGTTCAGTAATTTCATCTTTAGGTAGGCGATCTTGCTTAAGGCCAAAAGCAATGTTTTGCTCAACCGTCATGTGCGGAAATAAAGCATAAGACTGGAACATCATGTTTATCTGACGTTCGTAAGGCGGCAGCTTAGTAATATCCACCCCATCCAACCAAATGCGCCCTTCGCTGGGCATTTCAAAACCCGCCAGCATTCTTAATAAAGTTGATTTACCTGAACCAGAGCCACCTAAAAGTGCAAAAATTTCACCCTTATTAATTTCAAGGGTAACTTCATCAACGGCTAGGGTTTCATCAAAGTACTTAGTAACCCGCTCAATTTTAACTAATACGTCTTTTGGCTTTTGCATGTTAGCCAGTGCTTTTTTATAAGCGCCCGAAGCTAGTGCCATAGAGTTCTCCAAAAAAGAAAGCCCAGCTAAGAAGCTGAGCTTTTAATCTTAATAAATAAAACTAACGCCCAGATTTAAAACGTGTCCAGCTACGTGTTTTTACGCGCTGCACTTTGCTTGGCAAAGACTTAGAGATAAACAAGTTATCTAATACCGCTTGAGCAGGATAAACCGCCGGATTATTACGAACGTCTTCATCCATCAACACATCGGC
>JAAYGA010000238.1 GCA_012727935.1 Pseudomonadaceae bacterium
ATGGCAGCCGATGTCGCTGCGTATATGAAGTATTACAACCTAAAAAGGCTTCATACGTCTAATGGTGATATGACCCCGGTTGAGTATGAGAATTATCAATTAAAAGTGTCCACTTGGGCTTGACCAGAACAGTTATCGTTAATGTAGGTGAGATTGAACTTTTTACTAAAAACTAAACCTAAGCTATACAACAAATATTTCTAACAATAAAATGAAGGTAATTTATGCAAATTAAAGAACTCAAAAAGCAAATTAAGCTTAACCCTAACATTCAAGTGTGCATTATTAGTCATGCTTCTAGTGGTTTTTATCTAGTACAAATTCGTGATGGTGCAGAGGTTAATCTACTCAGCAACTGGCGTGGTCAACAACGCGTATTTCGTAGCCTAGATCAAGCAACTAGCGAACTAAAGCACCAAGGCATTAACCGTGCTGTGTTACTTAGCCACGTAGCTAATGACGAAATGATTGGTCGTGAACCTTTTTATAAAGGTTTGAACTCTGCGGCACTGAATCTTTGTTTTTAATTTAAGCTTTTCATCATTATACAGAACTTATACATAGAGTTGCAGCTTCTGATTTGGTAGGATGGCTTTAAGTACCATCTTACTAATAATGAGGTTTGCCAGTGTCTTCTAATAAAAAGCCCCCTTTTGCAGTTTTATTGGTGAATCTGGGTACGCCAGATGCGCCAACACCCTCTGCAGTAAAAAAATACCTAGCCGAGTTTTTATGGGATAGCCGTGTGGTCGATGTTGCTCGCCCGCTTTGGTGGTTAATTCTGCATGGTATTATTTTACGTTTTCGCCCCAGCCGTGTAGCAAAAAACTATCAGCTAGTATGGACAGACGAAGGCTCACCCTTGCTTGCCATTAGTAAGCAACAGCGTGCCGGCTTAGAAGCCAAGCTTGAAGAAACCTTGGGTGAAAAAATTCCAGTATTACTAGCCATGACTTACGGCTCGCCTTCTATGGAGGATGCAGGCCGAGAAATGCGTAAACTAGGCATAGAAAAGCTTCTTGTACTGCCCATGTATCCACAGTTTTCTTCTTCTACAACAGCGGCAGCCTTTGATCGTTTAGCTGCCAGCCTTAAAAAATGCCCCCATTGGCCAGAGCTGCGTTTTATTCGTGATTATGCAACCCACCCTGCTTATATACATGCTTTGGCTCAAACAGTGCGTCAATCTTGGCAGGCCAAGGGTAAAGATACCGACAAATTAATTATGTCTTTTCACGGCATTCCTCAGCGTTACACTACTAAAGGTGACCCCTATGCTAGGCACTGTGAAGCCACGGCTGGCGCACTGGCTAAAGAGCTAGGCTTACAAGCAGAGCAATGGAAGCTTACCTACCAATCGCGCTTTGGTCGTGAACCTTGGTTACAGCCTTATACAGACGAAACCATGAAAACCTTAGGCGCTGCTAAAACAAACGGTATCTCTGTTATTTGCCCGGGTTTTAGTGCCGACTGTTTAGAAACACTGGAAGAAATTGAAGGTGAAAACCGCGAATATTATGAGGAAGCCGGTGGTAAAGATTTTACCTACATAGCAGCATTAAATTCACGCCCTGAACACATTCAAATGATGCAAGAGTTAGTTATACAGCACACGCAGGGCTGGTAGGGTAAACTTCAGCTTAACCAATCAATAAGTGGCAGCTTAAGTGAGAGTTCAGCATGAGTTTGAATCTGCAAGACAATGAGTCAACTAACGGTTTTCGTAGTTTGTTTAACAGGTCTACAAGTGCGGTGCATCGTAAAACCCCTGGTCAACCGCCGGGTACTTTGCTGCACACAGGTGAACAGAAGTTAGACAAGATGCGTATGCTAGTGCATGACTATGATGCCAACCGTTACGACTCTTTTCCTATTGAAGCAATAGACCCTAACGCGTCTTATATGCGTCCTAGCAGTAAAACATGGATTCAAATTCAGGGTTTACACGACATAACTCAGTTACGCAAAGTAATGGACTATTTTGAACTCCACCCCTTGGTTCAAGAAGACATAGTTAGCATTAACCAACGCCCTAAAGTAGAGCCTTACGGTGATATTGTTTTTGTGGTGGGGCGCATGATTACTGCTCGCCAACAGGGCGAAGAAACTGAACTTAAATCTGAGCAGGTTAGCTTGGTGCTAGGTAAAAATTTTGTGCTGTCTTTTCAGGAAAGTGACGACCCTCTGTTCGACCCTGTTATTCGCCGCATGTTAGTGGCCAATACACGCTTACGCCGCCACAGTATCGACTTCCTAACCTACGCTTTGCTAGATAATTTGGTCGACCATTACTTTACAGCCTTAGATTTTGTAAATGAAACCATTGAAGCGATGGAAGAGCGAGTTATAGATAAACCTGACCCTATAGATTTACAAAGCATTCATGCACTGCGCCGTGATCTAATCTTCTTCAGAAAGTCTGTGTGGTCTTTACGAGACGGTATTAACAGCTTAATACGCGACGATTCACCATTAATAACCCCTGAAATAAAGGTTTATTTACGCGATGTCTATGACCACCTAGTGCAGGTAATTGATAGCGTTGAAAGCCAGCGAGAACTGGTTTTTAGCCTTTATGATATGTATATGTCTTCGCTTAGCAGCCGCATGAACGAAGTAATGAAAGTGCTTACGGTTATTTCCACCCTGTTTATTCCATTAACTTTTATTGTGGGAGTTTACGGGATGAACTTTAACCCTGAAACCAGTGCGTGGAATATGCCCGAACTTAATTGGGCATTTGGTTACCCAGCAGCTTGGGGGTTAATGTTAACGCTAGTAGCATCCATGCTTTATTACTTTAAGCGCAAAGACTGGTTTTAAAAAAACCTTGCTAAAAAACCAGTTTTAACAACTGTTGCTAAACTTCATTTTCTTCTTGTTTATTTTCCACGTCCACTTCACCCGGCGTATTGCTGCGTGCGGTAGCTGCTTTATGGGTGTTAGTGCCTTGAGTGTTGGTAATAACGCTGGTTTCTAAGTGCAGTGCTGCTTTGGCCATCATGTGGGCGCTAACCGGCGCAGTAATAAACAAGAAAATAGTAATTAACACTTCATGAATGCTAAAAATAGAATTTTTTAAGCTGAAAAAAATCATTGATGCAATTAATAGGCTACCTACACCTAAAGTGGTTGCTTTGGTTGGCGCATGAAGGCGCATATAAAAGTCGGGCAAACGTGCTAGGCCAATGGAACCTATCAGCATAAAAAGCCCACCCAATAACACAAAAAAACTTAACACCACTTCTATCCAGTTCATTGTCTTTTCTACTCAATAATGTCGCCGCGCAGCAAATATTTACACAAGGCTGCGGTGCTTACAAAGCCAAGCAATGCTATAAGCAGTGCCGCTTCAAAATATAAGGGGGAACCCATGTACATGCCTAAAATAATAATTAGAGCAATGCTGTTAATGTACAGGGTGTCTAAAGCTAAAATTCGGTCGGCAATACTTGGGCCTTGAATAAGTCGCCACAGGCTTAGCAAAAGTGCCAAAGCTATCATAATGCTAACTAGAAGCAAGGCTGTGTTTAGCATCCAAAAATCTCCTTTAAAGGTGCTTCATAGCGCGTTTTAATGGAAGCAATTAGCTCTTGTTCATCAACCAAATTAAGGGCATGAACATAAAGCCAGCAGTGGTCTTCAGACACATCACAGCTGACAGTACCCGGCGTTAAAGAAACGGTGCTGGCTAATAAGGTAATGGGCAGTTTTTGAGTAATATCTAAAGGCACAGCAACAAAACCTGGCTGCATTTTTTTAAGCGGGCCAAGAATAAGTACGGCTACCTGCATATTGGCAATAACAATATCCATTAGTACCAACATAACATAACGCAAAGCTAGCAAAGGTTTTTGTATGGTGGGCTGGGGGTGTTGTAAACGGTTAACGGCTAAAGGAATAATAAATGCTAAAACAGCCGCCAAAACAATATGCCCTGTTTCTAAGGTGTTATTCATAAGCAGCCACACTAAAAAGAGCAGCAGGCTTTGTACTGGCATAGGCAATAAACGAGAACGCATTATTTGCCTCCTTGTTGCAAGATTAATTCTAAGGTTGTTTGAATATCAAACAGCTGTTCAGCTGCTAACTGGGTATATTCTGTAATGCTGCCTGCAAAAATAACCATCAAGGGTGAACAAGCTAACAACAACCAAACCCCCGAAAGCTTAAATAATGGCAAGGGTTCAACTTCTGTAGAAGCATTGTTCTTATTGTTAACGCGCCAAAAAAGACTAGTACCAGCCCTAGATAAGGCAATAATTGCAGCCAAGCTACTTAAAAGTAAAGCCGGCCAAACCCAGCTAGCTTGAAGGGGCGTTGTTGCAGCTTGCAATAACATTAACTTCCCTATAAACCCTGAAAATGGCGGCATTCCCACCACGCTTAAGGCTGCTATAAAAAAGGCTGTACCCAGTAAAACGGGGTTTTGTACACGGCGCGCTGCCACAAAACGGTCGCCCGGCTTACCGCGTTGCTCACCTATGGCATCAGCCAATAAAAAGAGTGCTGCAACAACTAGGGTGGAATGTATTAGGTAATAAAGGGCGGCAGCGGTTGCTTGAGGGGTTGCTAGGGCAGCGGCAATAAGCAAAGTGCCTACCGAAATAATCACCAAGTTAGCCGCCAACATTCTTAAACTAGGGCTGGCTAAAGCACCCACAGCACCTATTGCTAAAGTTAGAATAGACAAGGGCCACAACCAAGGCTGAATTAGGTTAGCTAGCTCGCCGGCTTCAGGGCCAAAAACCAAGGTGTGTACCCGTAAAATGCTGTAAATACCCACTTTGGTCATAATTGCGAACAAGGCCGCAACCGGCGCACTGGCAGCTGAATAGGTGCGTGGCAACCAAAATTGTAAGGGTAATAAAGCCGACTTCAAACCAAACACAACCAGTAACAACAAACCACCTGCTTTTACTAAGGCTAATTCATCTGGGTCTAGGTGATGAATTTTAGCCGCCATATCAGCCATATTTAACGTGCCAAGCGTGCCGTAAAGAATGCCCAAAGCAAATAAGAAGAAGGCCGAACCCACCAAATTAAGAATGACATAGTGCATGGCAGCCTGTGTACGCTGTTTGCCACCCCCATGAATTAATAAGGAATAGGAGGCAATAAGCAGCACTTCAAAGAACACAAACAGGTTAAATAAATCACCGGTTAAAAAAGCACCGTTAATGCCTGCCAACTGAAACATGAAAAGTGGGTAGAAGTGCATCCCTGTGTTGTCATCGCCGCCAGTGGCATAAAGCAAACTGCCCAAAGTTAGAACACTTGTTAATAAAACCATTAATGCTGAAGTGCGATCTAATACAAACAAAATACCAAAAGGCGGCTGCCAATCACCAAGGTAATAGAGTTGAATGCCTTCTAAATGGGCGACTTGAATCATCCAAATGCCTAGCCCAATAATAATTAAACTGGCCAGAAGCGTTACGCTGCGCTGCCTTATTAGGCTGTTAGTAATGGGGGGCAAAAGAAGCAAGGTGCCAACAATTAGCGGAAAAATAACCGGTAGTAGTGGAAGGTGTTGCTGCATCATTTTTTCTTTTCCTCAGACTCTACTGGCAGGCGGCCATCGACGTGGTCGTTGCCTAAGTCAGCACGGGCGCGCATGGCAAGGATTAATAAAAAAGCAGTCATAGCAAAGCCTATTACTATGGCAGTTAACACCAAGGCTTGAGGCACTGGGTCGGCATAGGCTTCAGAGGTACCCAACACCGCAGCACCATTAATGGTTAAACGACCACTTGAAAAAAGAAACAAGTTCACCGCATAAGAAAGCAAGGTAATGCCCACTGCCACAGGAAAGGTTCGCCCACGCAAAGTAAGGAATACCCCCGCCGCTGTTAATAAGCCTACACTAAATGCAAATAACGCTTCCATTAGCTGCTCTCCTTCATAGCAGGGCTGTGGCTGGTGGTTAACTTACCCAAGTTAGCCAAGATCATTAGCGTTGCACCAATCACTGTTAGGTAAACACCTAGATCAAACAACATGGCACTGGCAAGTTCAAATTCACCTATAAAAGGCAGGTTAAAATGATCGTACCAAGAGGTAAGGAAAGGACGGCCAAACAACCAGCTTCCCACCCCAGTTAAGGCCGCTATTAATATACCGCTGGCAACCATCCACTGGTAATTAATACCTAGGCGGTCTTTTATCCAATCAACACCGTGGGCAATGTATTGCTGAATAATGGCCACTGAAGTAATTAAGCCAGCAATAAAGCCACCACCGGGCATGTTGTGGCCACGCAAGAATATATAAGTAGAAACCAGTAAAGCTAAGGGTAATAAACTTTGTGAAACCACACTTAACATCATAGGGTGGCGGCCTTTTGCCCAAGTACGACCTGTTGAATCGCTGCTTGGCATATACAAACGCATACGCACAATAAGTTTATAAATACCTAAGGCGGCAATGCCTAATACAGAAATTTCACCCAGCGTATCTAAGCCACGAAAATCGACCAGAATAACGTTAACTACGTTGGTGCCACCACCGCCCGTTTGGCTATTTTCTAGGTAATAACCAGAAATACTGTCTAGTGGGCGAGTAATCATTGCGTAGTTAATAGTGCCTATCACGCCGCCAATAATACCGGCCAGCCCTAAGTCTCTTACCAAGCGGCGAGGGTGCGATTCTTTAGGTGTGTTTTGTGGTAAAAAGAACAGCGCCAACAGCATTAGAATCATGGTAACCACTTCAACCGAAAGCTGGGTTAAAGCCAAGTCAGGTGCTGAAAAACGTGCAAAAGCTAAGGAAACAATTAACCCAACCACCGACAAGCTAATTAAAGAAACCAGCCTTTTACGGTTAAATAGCACCGTTGCTAGGGCAGCAAGGGTAAGAATAATAGCGCCTACTAGGGTTAGGCCGTCAATTGGTAACTGCGACTTATGCCCTTCGGTTGCGTTCAAATCAATCATTGGTCCAGCCATTAAAATCATGGCTAAGAAAATAAGTAGGTAAACGTAACGCTGTAAAGAATTATTTTCTAAGCTTTGCATTAGGCTAGTACAGCTATTAACTAACCGCTGCATCAACCATTCAAATATTAACTTAGCATCGGGTTCTGGAAACTGCGCTTGAAAACGAAACAGGTATTTGCGGTTATAGTAAATAATTAAACCGCCTAGCATGGCTAAAAAGCTCATTAATAATGGCAGATTAAAACCATGCCAAATTGCTAAACTGTATTCAGGTAACTCACTTCCTAAAACCGCGCCAGAAGCAACCGCCAGTAAAGGCCCAATAATAAAGCTAGGAAACAAGCCCACCAATAAACACAGAGCCACTAGCACTTCAATAGGAATACGCATAAACCTAGGTGGTTCATGGGGTGTTTTGGGTAGGTTTATTGGTTCACCATTAAAGAACACGTCGTGAATAAACCTAGCGGAATAAGCAACTGAGAAAATAGTGCCTAGGGTTGCCAAAACAGGCACCATCCAAGACAAAGAACCCAGTGTTACCTGATGCAAGGTTTCAGAAAAAAACATTTCTTTAGATAAAAAACCATTAAGCAACGGCACACCAGCCATAGAGGCTGCGGCCACCATAGCGAGGGTGGCGGTGTGTGGCATAAATTTCCACAAGCCATTAATTTGCCGCATGTCTCGGGTGCCGGTTTCGTGGTCTATAATGCCTGCAGCCATAAACAAAGAAGCTTTAAACACAGCATGGTTCATGATATGAAAAATAGCCGCCACAGTAGAAAGCTGAGTATTCATACCCAATAACAAAGTAATTAAACCTAGGTGGCTCACTGTTGAATAGGCCAGCAAACCTTTTAAATCGTGTTTAAACAGTGCGACATAAGCACCTAATAATAGGGTTGCCAAACCCGTCATACTTACAATTAAAAACCACAATTCAGTCCCTGAAAGCACAGGGTACATACGTGCCATTAAAAAAATGCCCGCTTTAACCATGGTGGCTGAGTGCAAATAAGCACTAACGGGAGTGGGAGCCGACATGGCATGGGGCAACCAAAAGTGAAAAGGAAACTGTGCAGATTTAGTAAAAGCACCTAACAACACTAAAATAAGCGCCACTGGGTAAGCTGCATGTTC
>JAAYGA010000239.1 GCA_012727935.1 Pseudomonadaceae bacterium
CATTAACATTCATTTGTTGGGCATCGGCAGCTAATAAAGGCGCAGCTTGCTCTGCATTAAGCCAAGCTAAAGGCAGTTTTAAAACACTCTGCTGCTCTGTCTGCCATAACCATGCTTGCTGTTCATCGACTAACACTAATTGCTCTGGCGCTTGCCATAACTCAGCTAAACACAAGGCTTCTGGAATCCAACGAGCCACACGAATATTTTTATCTGCTAAACGTGCTTGCCACTTTTCAGCTAATAACTTATCTAAACTAGCCACTTGAAGCTTGCGGCCATTTTTTACTAAAACGACTAGCTCAACAGCTTCAAGCGGCTGGCTTAACTGGTCTTCAAGCAATAAAGCCGCTTCATTAGCTTTTACACCCGGCGGCAAAACCAGGCTATCTAAACGCATGGCAGCAGCATCTAACAACACCAAGGCTGGGCTTGTTTTGCTGAAACTAGCGGCCTGCTCAGCGGTTAAGCTAGAAGCCGGTGCGTTAGGCACCAACCACCAGTATTCATCTTGTGATGAATCAACAGCTAAACGTATCACTAAAAGCGGCTGCTTTAATTTCATTGAATGCTCTCTTTTGTACTCATGGAACCTTAGCCCTAACCGCCCCATCCACTGGTCCTATGCGTCGGGCATACACTTGGGTTTTGGCATCGGGGGCTAGGTAAATATCTGACTCAAATACTAGCTGCACATCATTTAATAACATATGAATAGTGACCTGATAAAAGTCACTCACAAACATGAGGCTGCCGCCTACTCGCTGTTTCCAGTTGTTGTCTTGGGGCAAGTTAGTTTCACCTAAATCTTCCCAAAAATCATCGAGGCTTTTATAACCAACAGCAGGGCGGGTATTCCACCAGTTTTTAAGGCTGGCTAGCTGTACCTGCCCTTCAAACAAACCCCATAACAAAGGTAAATCTTCTTCCGCCAAGGTGTTTATATTTAGCCTTAAACGGGTATCGGGTAATACACAAACCCCTTCGGGTAATTGGCGAAAACGCTGGCGGTTTTGCGGCATTAGCCAGTTAACTTCCGACACATCAGCAAAGGGTTGGTTGGCGGCAACTCTAGGTGGGTCGGCTAATAAATACTGGCCGGTTTCCGCACCTTCTGGCAAGGCTTCGTTGTCTTTATCTACCCAGTCACGGGCTAAATCTAAAAACTGGTTTAAATCTAAATCGGCAGTCCAGCTTTGATTTTTATGTACAAGTGGATTTTCTTGTGCAGCATTAATGTATAAACGCCAAGGTAATAATTCTCTCACTTGAATACTGGCTTCTTGGCTAGTCAAGCTGGCGAGATGGTTCAAATTAAAGCAGGTGCGTAAATCTTTAACCTGAATAGTCAGCATACCTTCATCAACCGGATAACTCACCACTTCACCACGAATGGTTGACCACCAACGGGGTTGTTCACGAATCCGCCCGTCGGTTAACACTTGCCTTGCCAAGGTTTCGGCACCTAATAAATAACCCCAGCCTTGTTGCTGTAAATAACGTCCTTCAATGCGTTCTAAATCTTGGCGACTGGCGGACTGCATTTGGGTAAGCGCCATAGTAACCACCACTAAAATTAGCAGCACCATTAATAATGCTACGCCCTGCTGAGACTTAGCCTTATTCATCGTCATCACCTCTGGAACGGCGACTTCTTAAACGGCGCAAACCTTTACGGGTATTTTCATTACCTTCTGCCTTAGTGGGCGTTGCTGAACGAATAAAAATCAACTCAGGTAATAAAATTAACCGCTGATAATCTTCGCCACGCCAACTAATCGTTAAGCGTAAGCCTTTGGGAAAAGAACCTTCTAGCGTGTTTTGCCAAGCTTCATCTCGGTAAAACGCCCAGTTAATGCCAGTCACCTCGGTTAGCTCATCAACCTGGGTCCATTTTTGCTCATCGGCAGCATCTAATAAACCGCTGGATTGCAAAGCTAAAAGCTGCTCTTCTTCATCCCAACTTAAACGCCATAAACGTAAGCGTGAAGCATAATCTTCTAGCGGTAAAACCCATTGCCCTGCTGCGACCCAGTAAAGTTCTTGGTTATTATTTTGTAGGGTCAGGGGGCTGGAGTTTAAGGGTTGCCCTCGTTCATGGGCTTGCCTAACCACTAGCTGGCTTAACTGCCGGTCGGTACGGCTTAAAAAATCGACTAGCCTTTCAGGGCCATTGGCTCGAATTTCATTGAGCTGAGAACGAGCATCTAACACTTGGCTAACTAACAGGGTTAAAGCCACCGCTAAACTGGCCATAATTGCTAGGGCAACCATCACTTCGATAAGGGTAAAACCCTGTTCTTTACTAGAAAATTGCCTAGCAAACTGGCTAACAGTCTGGCTGTTCATTTATTACCCACAAAACCAGAAACTTGGGTTAATAAATTTTCACGTTTTGCTTCAGCATAAATTTCAATATCTAACCGGCGCATGGTGGGTAAAGGTGTGGCTTGAATGACCACTCGCCAAAAGCAGCTAGTAGCGCCAGCTTTAGCTTCGCCTTCTCGCCGCCCCACTTCTGGCCATTCTTGGCTCAGCATCCATTCCACTAATAAATTATCGGCACATAACTGGCCTAAAGCCCTTTCTTCACTGGCTTGGCGAACATCGGCCGCATGGCCTACCACCTGCACAGCAATAGCAGCCATTAAAGCCAAAATAAATAATGCTACCAGCACTTCAACTAGGGTTAAGCCTTTTTGATTCGTTTGGCTCTTGTTCATTGGGAAGGCTCGGCTGGTAAATCTAATAATTCAAAACGCCCTGCTTGAACTCGTAAACTGCGCTCTGCTTCACCTAGCTGCAGGGGTAGGCTTAAAGCAGTCACTTCTCCGGCAGGAAAAAACACCAAAGAAGGCGCTAGGTTTTCACTAAACTCTGTACTGAACTCTTTTGAAAGGGCTGACTCTTCTGATAAACCCTGCAAACGCACTCCTTCTGGCCACTGGCGTTCTGGCAAGCCACGACTAATATAAGGCTGCCATAAACCTAACTCATCACGCAGGGTGAAGCGATAACCGCTTTCAGTCACCTGCCAACCCACCAAACGGTAGCGGTTTAACGCTAAATCCCTTGCATAAGAAAAGTCTTCTAATAGTTGCCTTGCTTGCTTATCAACTAAGTCTTGCTCGCTGCGCTGCATAGTGACCACAGCTATCGAAGCGGTAATGCCAATAATAAACAGCACCACCAGCACTTCTAAAAGGGTGAAGCCTTGAGACTTACAAGCTGTAGAGGGCTTATAAATAGGAGACTTATAAATCCCAGTTGCCGATATCCGCATTTAAGCCCTCGCCACCCACTCGGCCATCTGCACCAAAAGAGAAAATATCAATCCGGCCTTTTTCGCCCGGTGAACGGTATTGGTAAGCATTGCCCCAAGGGTCAGTCGGTAAACGACGAATATAACCATCGGCACGGTAGTTACGTGGTTCAGGTGCAATTGTTGGTTTTTTAACTAGCGCATCTAAACCCTGCCCAGTGGTGGGGTAAGTAAAGTTATCTAAACGGTACATTTCCATGGCTTGCTCTAGGCTAGATAAATCGGCTTTGGCTTTTTGCACCATCGCCTTGTCTTGGTTATCCAGCACATTGGGCGCAACTATCGCCACCAACAAACCGATAATAACCAGCACTACCATTACTTCTAGCAGGGTAAAACCTTTTTGAACTTTTTTCTTATCAGCTAGCTTTGTATTTCTAAGCATTTCAATTTCCTTCACTTCGATTACTGAATTTTTAACTTTATTAATAATTGATTTACGTTAATGAGGAGGCAATTAGTCAATCTTTATATCTTTAATACATCATTCAACTGCATTATGGGTAACAGAATAGCTAAAACAATGGTTAACACCACGCCACCCATAAACAAAATCATTAAGGGTTCAAACAAAGTTAGCACCAGATCAACTTTTTGCTGAAACTCATTATCTTGCAAGTCGGCAACCCTAACCAGCATTTGGTCTAGCTCACCGCTGGCCTCACCGCTGGCAACCATATAAGTCATCATGGGTGGAAAATGGCCACTTTGTTCTAGGGCACGGTTTAAGCTAACCCCTTCCCTTACTTGGTCGATTAAACCATCCACCACCTGCTGCAAAAAAACATTATTCAGGGTATTTCTTGCCACCTGCAAAGCATCTAATAAAGGAATGCCGCTGGCAGTTAAAATCGCTACAGTACGGGCTAAACGGGCGGTATTTAAGGCTTTAACCAAACGCCCCAGCATAGGTAAGCTTAATTGTTTGCCGTGCCATTTTAATTTTATCGAAGGCTTAGTTAGTAAAAAACGCAAACCTATAACTACTAAAACCATCACCACTGCGGCTGCCACACCCCAATCACGAATCGCATCACTTAGCCAAATTAACCCACGAGTAATGGCTGGTAAGGTTTGTCCGGCATGGTCAAACTGGCTAACAATGCGAGGTACGACAAAACTCATCAGTGCGATAACGATGCCTAAAGAAACAAAAGTTAAAACCAAAGGATAAACCATTGCCATGCGGGCTTTTTGGCGTTGCTTTTGGCTGGTTTCTAAATAGTCGGCTAAACGCATCAGCACTTGGTCTAAACGTCCGGCTTTTTCACCTGCTGCTACCAAAGCACAATAAAGGTTATCAAAAGTTTTCGGCCAAGAGCGTAATGTTGCAGCTAAGTTATGCCCTTCTCTAACGCTTGACCTAACGCCTTGAATTAAACTGCGTTGTTTGTCAGTTTCTGCTTGTCTGGCTAGGGTTTCTAAGGCGGATTCTAATGGCAAACCAGCGGATACCAAGGTCGCTAGCTGGCGAGTAAAGAGCGTTTTTTGGTCATGGCTTAGCAACCCAGCCGCTGATTTCTTGCCTCTTTTAAAACCTCCAGCTGGCTGTTCTTTTTCTGCAGCACCGGCCTGCACTTTACGTGGAAAAAGTGCTTGGTCACGCAATAACTGGCGAGCATGGCGTTTGCTTTCTGCTTCTATTACGCCTTTAACCACCTTGCCTTGTTTGTCTAGCGCTTGATATTTGAAACTAGCCATTTAAAAACCTTTTAATTACGTTACTGAAGTTGCAACTAGTTAATAAGCTGCTTAGCTTCGAGTAACGCGCAGCACATCCTCTACCGAAGTCTCACCCCGTGCAATTCGCTCTACCCCAGCGGCTAATAAATCCGGCCATTCACTAAACACTTCAGCGGCCATATCAGCTTCTGGGGCTTCTTGGTGAATTTTAGCGGCTAGGCTGGCGGTAATGGGCACAAACTCATATAAGCCCACCCGGCCTTGATAACCAGTTTGCTGGCAAACAGCACAACCCACGGGTTCAAAAACTTCAATTAGCTTAGCCGCACTAGCACCTAAATCTTTTCTTTCTAGTTCACTAATTGGGCGGCTCTGGGTACAAAGGCGGCATAAACGCCTAACCAAACGCTGCGCCATGACCCCTTTTAAACTGGACGATAATAAGAAAGGTTCTATGCCCATATCCCGTAAACGGGTAATTGCCCCTAAGGCGGAATTGGTATGCAGGGTCGATAAAACCAAGTGGCCGGTTAAACTGGCTTGCACCGCGATATTGGCCGTTTCCACATCACGAATTTCACCTATCATCACCACATCGGGGTCTTGGCGAAGAATCGCTCTTAGCCCCTTAGCAAAAGTCATGTCCGCTTTAGTATTCACAGCCGTTTGCCCTATACCAGCTATGGCGTATTCCACTGGGTCTTCTACGGTTAAAATATTGCGGCTGGCATCATTCAGCTGGGTAAGGCTGGCATAAAGGGTGGTCGTTTTACCCGAACCCGTTGGGCCAGTTATTAACAAAATACCATTGGGCTGCTGTAATAATTCCCGAAAACGTGCTTCAACTTTTTCTGGCATACCTAGCTCGGTAATGCCCAACAAAGCGGCGGTTTTATCCAATAAGCGCATTACCACTCTTTCGCCATAAATCGCTGGCAAGGTAGAAACACGAATATCCACTTCTCGCCCCGCGGCTCTAACCGTAATCCGGCCATCTTGCGGATGGCGTTTTTCAGCAATATCTAAACGTGCCATCACTTTAATACGAGAAACCAACATAGGCGCTAACTTGCGTGGCGGTCTTAACACTTCCAGCAATACTCCATCAACCCTAAAGCGCACCACTAACTCTTGTTCAAAAGTTTCAATATGAATATCAGAAGCATGCAGTTTTAAAGCTTCAGCAAATAAACCATTAATTAAACGAATAATGGGGGCTTCGCCTTCACTTTCTAACAAGTCTTCTATGGCAGGCAGTTCTTCGATTAGGCTGTCTAAATTCACTTGGTCGGAAATGCCTTCGATTAACTCGGACGTACTGGCTCGCCCTGCATCATAGGCTTGGGCTAAACGGCTTTCAAAAGCGCCTGCTTCTAACCATTCTAAATTAACCGGTTCGCCTTGCACTCGCAGCACTTCATGCAAATCGGCCACTTCGGCAGTTTTTTTGGCAACTAGCCGATATTGGCCTGCGGTTAAAGGCTCAACCAAAACACCCGACCGGCGTGCAAAACGATAAGGCAGTAATTCAACTTGAACTGCCATTAGTTTGACTGCCCTGCTTTTATGGCAGCACGTTGTTCACGGCGTGAAGGAAACAGCTCGCTTAAAGAAGTAGCTTGGCTAGTGGGGACGGCATCCCAAGGTGCTAAGCGGTCTTGGTCACCACTTTCTAATAAATGTGCTGCACGCATATAGCGGTATTTTTCAGAACTTAACTTGGCTAAAGAATCTCGGTCATACAGAATTTGCGGCTTAATAAACACCATTAGGTTACGTTTTTCACGGCTAACACTGGTCGAACGAAACAGCGCACCAAGCAAAGGAATATCGCCTAAAAGCGGAACTTTACGCACCGTTTCTTTTTCGTCTTCACGAATTAAACCACCCAGCACAATAATATCGTTATTATCGGCCATCACCGTGGTTCTAATTTCACGTTTATTGGTAATAATATCGCTGGCAGTCACTGAATCTTCGATATTAGACACTTCTTGTAAAATCTCTAAACGTACCGAATTACCATCATTAATTTGCGGGGTAATTTGTAAGCGCACGCCCACTTCTTTGCGCTGAATAGTGGTGAAAGGGTTGCTGTTGTTATCGCCAGCGGTAGAGCCGGTTACAAAAGGCACTTCCTGCCCGACAAGGATAGAAGCTTCGGCATTGTCTAGGGTTAAAATGCTGGGTGTGGAAAGAATATTAAAGTTGGTATTACTTTGTAAGGCATTTAATAGCACTCCAAAACTAATGCCCGACTTACTAAGTCGACCTACCCCTGCGGTAATACCTTCTAACTTTGCTAAAGCACCTAAAGCACCATCGGTACCCCCGGTCGCTGCACCTGAACCAATAGAGCCAACACCCTTAGGGCCAAAATTACCGGTCATTAAAGGAATTGAGCCTGAAGTTTGGTCGACCATTAACCATTGCACACCCATATCTTTAGCTTGTGAATCCGATATTTCGACAATAATGGCTTCCACTAAAACTTGCGCCCGGCGAATATCTAACTGGTCCACCAATAAGCGCATTTCTCGTAACTGGTCAGGATTACCTGCCACCACCAACGCATTGGTGGATTCATGGGCTTGAATTAAAGTTTTACGATTACCCTTAGCCGTTTCAGTTTTAGCTGCTGCTTCTTCACCCGCCATGGCTTGCAATAAAGTTGCCATTTCTGCAGCTTTGGCATGGCGTAAATAAAAGACTTGGGTGGTAGCCGAACGCTCAACGGGTTGGTCTAGCTCTGTTACCAAACGCTGAATTTCTTTGCGAGTGGCTTTATCTGCTCTAACTAGCAAACTATTTAAACGGCTATCCGACATAATTTGCGGCGGCTGCCCCCCTCGCCCTTCACGTCTTAATAGCTGAGTTAAAAGCTGCTCCATTTCAGAAGCAGAAGCGTGCTCTAAAGTAATCAAACTCAAGTTTTCGCTACTTACTTGGTCGATACGCTGCACTAAGCTGGCTAGGCGCTCTAGGTTGGTTCCCCAGTCGGTTAAAATCAGCAGGTTAGTGGGCGCATAGTGAGTAATCACGCCAATACGCCTATCCATTAAAGGGGTAAGAATATTCACCAACTGGGCGGCATCAGAATTTTGTAACGACAAAACTCGGGTCGCTAATAAGTCTTTGCCATCAGAATTTGGCTGCTCATTCCCTTCTACAGGAATGGCTTCTAAACGTGCGGTTTGTTCAGGCACAATTTTTTGCGTGCCATCATTTAATGCCACAGCCGCAAAACCATTCACCCTAAGCTGCGATAAAAACACTTCATAAACTTCATTGGCAGTTAGCTTTTGCTGGCTGCGAATACTCACCTTGCCACGCACCCGTGGGTCAACTAAAAAAGTAGTCGAAGTAATTCGCCCGACACTGTCGATAAACTCACTTAATTCAACATCTTGCAGGTTAACGCTAAAACGCTCTTCATTGGCTTGTAGCGGAAGAACCACCAACATTAGCAACCAGAGCAAACTTAGTATTCTTAGCAGCTTCACTCACTACTCCATTTCTATACGAATTCTTAAACGCTCATCACCACGCATTAGGTCGATATCCAAACCTTCCGCTGTGGCTAAACGTGAATGTAAGTCCATCATTGCTGAAGTATCACTAACCAAATCACCATCGACAGCAACTAATAAATCACCGGCCTGCAAACCAAAGTGTTTAAAAAGCTCTGGCTTACTACCTGGCTGTAATACAAAACCTTGCAGCTGGCCTTCTTTAGAAGAATGAGAAATACTAATATAGCTCATTAACTGCAAAGGGTCTTGCACCAAAGATTGACGAAATTCAGGGCCAAAAGTTTCTTCTAAAACTCGACTACCCACCCGCTGTTCAGTCACTTGGCTAGGCAATTCATTACTTTTTGCACTGGCAGGTTTGCTTAGTTTTTCTTCTAGTGGCTGGTCTAACTGAGCGGTTTTATCTAGGTCTAAAAGCACCTGCTCTAATTGGCCATTACGGTCAAACACTAAAGCATCTTGTTTTATCTTTACCAGCAAAATGCCTGTTTCTAATTCATCACCGGTTGAAAGTGTTAGGTCTTTATTTCGATAACTCAGCATCACTACAGAACGCTCGGCTTGGTTAGAAAATAAAATACCCTGCACCTTAACGGCTAAACGACTTACTTGAATAGGCTCGTTGGTTTCCACCCTTTGCGGTGATTTTTGTTCGCCAACTAACCAGTGTTTTTCTAATCCATTCAACCCAATGGCTTGGCTAGCTACTGGGTTTGTTGAAGTACTTTTTTCTGCCACAGGCAAAGGATAGCGCCATAACAAAAATGACCAAACCAAACTAGCCAAAGCCATAGCTAAAAATAGCCAACCTAGCCAAAAGCCTAGTTTTTTAAGTAATGCCAACTTCACAAAAGCGCCTCAGGATGCCAACCCGGATGACCGTCTACAAAAGCTAAACTGGGCTTTTCTATTTCAGGTAGCTGCCAATTTTTAGGGCGTTCTCTTAACCAGTTTTCCATCACCTGCCACAAGGCCACACCTTCACCTTGGTAATGGGTTGACCAACCCGCTACTTTTACTTGTTCACTGGTGGAAGCAACCGGCCAATTTAATTCAGAAATTCTTTGACCCGCTAAAGCTTGGTAACGCAATAAAAAATGACTGCCGGTTAAACGCGGTAAATCTTCGCTGGTATGTAAAAACCAATCATCACTCAGTAGTTGGTCAGCACCCACTTCTAAACGGGATTGCAGCTGACTACGATCAGCCGGCAGATTAAATAAGGTGGCAGGGTAGCCAGCGGTTAAGCTAAGCAAATGGTCACGGGTAATCACTGCGCCAGGCGGCAAAGCCACACCATGCCGCAAACCTGGTGCTAGGGTTAATTCTGCACCGGTGGTTTTTAAGGCTTCGGCAATAATCTGGTCCCAACTGCCGGCCAATACATCACGCCGATACAACCAATCAGGCGCAGTGGCTAGGGGTTGGTCTAGCCAACTAGCATAGGCAGCACGTAACTGGGTAATTTGTTGGCTAACCGCAGATGAAGCAGGCTCGGCATCGCTAAATAAGGCGTGATATTGCAGATTAAAATGCCAGTCATTGCCTTCAGCCGTTAAGTGTAATTCAACAAAACCCTGCCCTTGGCTACCCGCAAAACACACTGGAATGGCATTTTGATTACTTTGCACTCTAACCAGCTGCGGCCATAAATCTTGCCCACGAGAGGATAAAATAAGGTCAACACCCTGTAACTGCGTAGACAACCACAAATTAGGATTAGTACCCGCATCACTTAATAAGAGTACCAAACTAGCTGACTTAGCCGCCAAGTTAACTTGCTCTTGCAAACCCTTTAGCCAAGTTTGCTCATCAAAACCTTGCGGAAATTGCTGCCAAGGATTAACACAACCCACCACCGCAATACGCACACCCGACTTAGTGAAATAACGAATCGGTTGCTCGGCAGTTAACACAGGGCGCTTAAAATCTTTATATAATTGTTCTACCGCTTCAGGCCACAAAGCCGCTTCTTCA
>JAAYGA010000240.1 GCA_012727935.1 Pseudomonadaceae bacterium
TACCGCGACGGCCTAGTTCAACTAAAAGGTCACGAGCAGAGATGCCGTATTTTTCTTCAGCACGCTTAGCGAATAAGAGGAAAGAGGAATAAACACCGGCATAGCCTAGTGTCAGTGAGTTACGGTCGACTCGAACCGGATGATCCATCAGAGGAACAACGAGGTCTTCAGCTACGTCCATAATTTTGAATAGATCAACACCTGTTTCAACGCCCATGCGATCAAGCACAGCACAGAAAACTTCTAGGGGTGTATTACCCGCACCAGCACCTAAACCTGCGACTGAACCATCAATGCGGCTAGCTCCGGCTTCAATGGCAGCCAGCGAGTTAGCAATGCCCATACCTAGGTTGTGGTGGCCATGAAAACCTACTTCGATATCGTTAGGCAGTTCTTTACGCAGCAGACCAATTCGGGCAGCTACATCATCAGGCAGCATATAACCCGCTGAGTCTGTGGCATAAATGCAGTTAGCGCCGTATTCAACCATGAGTTTGGCTTGCTCCAGAATTTTTTCTGGGCTAACCATGTGCGCCATCATCAAAAAGCCTACGGTATCCATGCCCATTTTGGCAGCATGGGTAATGTGCTGTTGGCTAACATCGGCTTCGGTGCAGTGGGTGGCCACACGAATACTGGTGACACCACAGTCTTTAGCCATGTTTAAATGATCAACTGTTCCGATGCCTGGCAACAATAAGGCTGAAATCTTAGCTTGCTTCATTTTTGGCACAACGGCTTTTAAATACGCTTCATCGCTGTGTGCAGGGAAGCCGTAGTTAACCGAAGCACCGCCTAGGCCATCACCGTGAGTCACTTCAATCATCGGCATACCGGCTTGGTCTAAGCCTGTGGCTATGCTAACCATTTCTTCGAGTGAAATTTGGTGGCGTTTGGCGTGCATACCATCACGTAGGCTCATGTCGTGTAGCGTGACTTTTTTACCTTGTAAATTCATTGGGTTTCTCCTAGCCGCGAGCGGGTAATGTGATGGACTGATTTGCCGCTTCTTCAGCAAACATTTCTGCGGTACGCAGTGCTGCTGCGGTCATTATGTCGAGGTTACCGGCGTACTTGGGTAGAAAATCACCCAAGCCTTCAACCTGCATAAAGCAAGACACACGATTGCCATCAAACACTGGGCCATTAACTAGCTTATAACCGGGTACATAACGCTGCACCTCTTTAACCATGGCATGAATGGATTCAGTAATGGCAGCTTGGTCAGGCGTCGTTTCGGTTAAGCAATGCACGGTATCGCGCATCATTAAGGGCGGCTCGGCAGGGTTAATAATAATGATTGCCTTACCTTTTTTAGCGCCACCCACCTGCTCAACACCGCTGGCGGTGGTACGGGTAAATTCATCAATATTAACGCGTGTGCCAGGACCAACTGAACGTGAAGAAACGGTGGCAACAATTTCACCGTATTCAACCGGCTGCACACGAGAAATTGCCGCAACCATAGGAATGGTGGCTTGCCCACCGCAGGTCACCATATTCACATTCATGGCAAGGTTTTTGGTTTGTTCAGCTAGGTTGACTGGCGGCACACAAAAAGGGCCAATCGCAGCCGGTGTTAGGTCAATCATAATCACGCCTAGTTCATTTAGCTTACGGCTATTTTCAGCATGAACGTAGGCTGAGGTGGCATCAAAGGCAATACGGATATCGTCTTTGATAATGTGTTCTAACACACCATCCACACCGGTTGCACAGGTTTTAATGCCCATGGCTTCGGCACGTTTTAAACCTTCTGAGGTAGGGTCTATCCCCACCATCCAAACGGGCTCTATCCATTCAGAGCGTTGCATTTTCATCAACAGGTCAGTACCGATATTACCAGGGCCAATGATGAGGGCTTTTAGTTTTTTGCTCATATCTTTCCCACTTTTTAGTATTCTGGTTTAAACAAAACGCACCGAAGCACCGCCAATACCACCAATATTTAAGCTCATAAAGTCACCAGCTTTTACTGGCACTAGTGGTACAAGCGAACCCGAAAGGATCACTTCACCGGCTTTAAGTGGAATACCAAAATGACCTAGGGTGTTGGCTAACCAAGCCACACAGTTAACTGGGCTGCCTAAAGCTGCAGCACCTGCGCCGGTACTAATAATCGAACCATTTTTTTCAACCACCATACCGCAGGTAGCTAAGTCGACCTTACGTGGATCAACGGCATTATTACCAAGGATAAATAAGCCACAGGAGGCATTATCTGCCACTGTGTCTTGGATTTTGATTTCCCAGCTTTCAATGCGTGAATCAACCACTTCAAAGCAAGGCATCACAAAATCGGTGGCAGCCAAAACATCTGCATTAGTTACCCCTGGCCCCATCAAGTCTTTTTTCAAAATAAAGGCAATTTCGCCTTCAGCCTTAGGTTGCATGAGTTGGCTAGAAATAGGCATTTCTTCGCCTTGGCTAAAAGCCATTTTGTTGGTTAGGTAGCCAAAGTCAGGCTGACCAACCCCAAGCATGGTTTGTACGGCTTTGGAAGTAACGCCGATTTTTTTACCAATAATGTGTTCACCTGCGGCTAGGCGACGCTCTAGCATCCGCATGGAAATGTTGTATGCGTCTTCGATAGTGATGCCACTGAAACGCTCGGTCA
>JAAYGA010000241.1 GCA_012727935.1 Pseudomonadaceae bacterium
CTGGCAGCCAATGGGTAGAAGATCCTGAGCAACGTTTTGTTACAACGCTAGATCTGCGCGAGCCTTTGCTACGGCTTATTCCAAAACTAGAAAATGCCATTGTTGATGATTTACCTAAGCACTTTCGTTTGAAAGAAGGTGATTTGCAGCGAACAGATGAGCCTTTATTACCCTATAAAGTTATTCGTGAAGCGGTGGTTAATGCGGTTATGCACCGTGATTATCAAGTTAATCAACCCATTATGGTTGTACGTTACAGTAACCGTATAGAAATTCGTAATGCTGGTTATTCGCTAAAACCGGAAGCTATGTTAGGTGAGATGGGCTCAAAACTACGCAACCCAGTATTGGCAGCAGTTCTGTACGACCTTAACTTTGCAGAAACTAAAGGTTCTGGCATTCGTACCATGCGACGTTTGCTTGATAATGCAGGCCTTACTGCCCCAGTTTTTTCCAGCAATGTATTGGCAAACGAATTTCAGGCGACTTATCTCTTACATCAGTTACTGGGTGAAGAGCAGTTGCAATGGCTTAAACAGTTTGCTCATCTACAGTTGTCAGATAATGAAGCACGAGCTTTGATTTTAGCAAAGGAAACAGGCGCGGTTGATAACGCAAGTTTGCGTGCTATTTCAGCATTGGATACGCTCTCAGCTAGTCAGGTGCTTAAGCGCCTGCATCATTATTATTGTTTACTAGAACAGGGTGGTGCTGGTTCAGCAACTTATTATCGTCTGAATAATAAGAATATCAACGAAGACGAGTTGCCATTATTTGCTGCGAACGACTCAAATACAGGTGACCTAACTCCATATACAGGTGACCTAACTCCAAATACAGGTGACCTCGCTCCAAATACGGGTGACCTCCCAGCTGGTTTACAGAAAAAACTAGGTGCGCTCACACCCAAAGCACGCAAACATAAAGTGTGGCCAGTGCTTGTCTGGTTATGCGCTCTGCGTCCTTATACTGCTGAACAGCTTTCTACCTTGTTGGATGGAAGGCAGGTTAAGACACTAAGAAGCGCACACCTTAACCCTCTACGAGAACAGGAAAAGCTGATTGCTTATACTCATCCAGAAGTGATTAACCATCCAGAGCAGGCCTATCAAGTAACAGCTAAAGGTTTGAGCTGGCTGAAACAACAAGGAATTCACGTTGACGACTAAACACCCCACCCCAAAATTTCAGGAAGAATACAGCGCTAAGCTACCGGCACTAACGCTGCTAACCAACCTTGGCTGGCAGTTTTATTCACCCGAGCAAGCCTTGGCTGCCCGCGCTGATAAACTCGACGAAGTGGTGTTGTCTAGTGTTTTACGTGCCGAGCTGAGTAAACGTACTTTTATTTTTGCTGGCAAAGAATACCCGCTTTCTGACAGTGCCATTGACAACCTGATAGCCGAAGTATGCAGCCCTGCCCTTAACGAAGGCTTATTAACTGCTAACGAGCGTATTTATAACCATTTGTTGTACGGCATTTCTGTTACTGAGTTTATAGACGGCAGAAAAGCCAACCCCACCATTGCGTTAATCGACTGGCAAAACTTAGACAACAATAGCTTTATCTTTACCGAAGAATTTACTGTTATGCGTACTGGTGGTGTAGAAAAACGCCGCCCCGATATCGTCTGCTTTGTAAACGGCATTCCACTGGTGGTGATTGAAGCTAAGCGCCCAGACGGTAACAGCCAAAAAGGACCGACCATTAACGAAGGTATTTCACAGAGTTTGCGTAAGCAGCGCCACGATGAATTCCCGTTGTTATTTGCCTATAGCCAACTAATATTGTCGATAAATGGCATCGAAGCCCGCTACGGCACTTGCGGCACGCCTGCTAAGTTTTGGGCAACTTGGCGTGAAGAAGACATTTCTGACGCGCAAATGTATGCCATTAAAAATAAAAAGCTTTCTAAAACACAAACCAATGAGCTGTTTAGCCACCGTCCAACCGCTGATTTAAACTGGCATCAAAACCTGATTGCAGGCGGTGAGCTTGCCGTTACTGGGCAAGACCAACTACTCATTAGCTTATTAAGCCCCGCTCGCTTATTAGAAATGACGCGCTACTTTATTTTGTTTGATAAGAAGGTCGGTAAAATTGCTGCTCGTTATCAGCAGGTGTTTGGTATTAAGCGGTTAATAGAGCGCATCAACACTAAGAACCCTACAGGTGGCCGTGAGGGTGGCGTGATTTGGCACACCACAGGTTCGGGTAAGTCTTTTACCATGGTGTTTTTAAGCAAGGCGATGATTCTGCACGAAAACCTTAAACAATGCCGCATTGTTGTCGTTACCGACCGAGTTGATTTGGAAAACCAATTAAGTAATACCTTTACTTCAGGTGGCGAGCTTTCCAACAAAAAAGACAAAGCTGCTGCTATGGCAACCTCTGGTACACGTTTGGCCGAACAAATTGGTAAAGGTACTGAACGCATTATCTTTTCGCTGATTCAAAAATTTAACACAGCTACCAAGTTACCTGAATGCGTCAACACCAGTGCCGATATTATTGTACTAATTGATGAAGGCCACCGCAGCCAAGGTGGCGAAAATCATATTCGTATGATGCAGGCTTTGCCCAATGCGGCCTTTGTTGCTTTTACCGGTACGCCGCTGTTAAAAGACAGTAAAACCACCAATAAATTTGGCCCTATTGTGCATGCTTACACCATGCAACGTGCCGTTGAAGACCAAGCCGTTACTCCCCTGTTATACGAGGAGCGTATTCCTGATTTAGACGTTAATGAACGTGCCATTGATGCTTGGTTTGAGCGCATTACAGCAGGCTTGTCTGATGAGCAGCAAATAGACTTAAAACGTAAGTTCAGCAAAAAAGGCCAAGTCTATGGCTCAGAAGATCGTATACGTTTAATTGCATTAGATATTGCCAACCACTTTATTAAAAATATAGATGATGGTTTAAAAGGCCAGTTAGCCTGTGATAGCAAACTTTCAGCCATTAAATACCAACAATATTTAGATGAAGCGCAGGCGTTGTGGCCACAGGAAAATCGCTTTGAATCAGCGGTGGTCATGAGCTCGCCCGATACGCGTGAAGGCAATACCGAAGTTGATGAAACCAGCACCCCAGAAGTTGCTCAATGGTGGAAAGACAATGTAGGCACACAAGATGAGCAAACCTACACCAAGGACTTAATCAGTCGCTTTGCCGATGAAAATGACCCACTAAAAATGCTGATAGTGGTCGATAAGCTACTCACTGGGTTTGATGAGCCTAAAAACGCTGTGCTCTACATAGATAAGCCACTAAAAGAGCATAACCTGATACAAGCCATTGCACGGGTAAACCGTTTACATGCCAAGAAAAAGTTTGGTTTGTTGATTGATTATCGCGGCATTTTATCGGAGTTAGACACCACTATTCAGAAGTATCAAGATTTAGCCTCTCGTACACAAGGCGGTTACGACCTTGACGATATTGATGGCTTATATAACCAAATGAGCACTGAATACAAACGTTTGCCACAGCTGTATAAAACGCTTTGGGCTATTTTTTCTGGTGTTAAAAACAAAAATGATACCGAGCAATTAAGGCAAGCTTTGATACCTAAAACCGAAGAGCGTAACGGTGAGCTGGTCGATGTAAACTTAAAGGTACGAGAAGATTTTTACGAAGCTTTAACTGCTTTTGCTAGCTGTTTAAAAATAGCTTTGCAATCGGCCACTTTCTTTGAAGACACCAGTTTTAGCGACCAAGACCGCAAACATTACAAAGAAACGGTTAAGCAGCTATCTAGCTTGCGCCAGTTAGTGCAGCAAGATGCAGGCGAGCGTATTAGTTATGACGAGTACGCCGCTCAAGTGAAAAAGCTACTAGACAAGCACGTTGTGGGTGTAGAGGTAAAAGACCCTGAAGGCGCTTACGAAGTGAATAAGATGGGCAAAACAATCCAGCCCGAAAAATGGAGCGAAGATAAAACACGCAACGAAACAGACATCATCAAAACCCGTGTTACCCGCAAG
>JAAYGA010000242.1 GCA_012727935.1 Pseudomonadaceae bacterium
ATTTTAGAAGGCGAAGCGCCCGGCGAAATTAAGCCAGAAACGAGCGATAACCTACAGTTGTTTTTAAATGAAACTGCCGCTAAAAAGCAAGGCGTTACCCTTTCTGAAGAACTGCTAAAAACTGCTAGCGAAATTATCCGTTAATCTAACTTGACCGATCCTGCTTAATTTAAGTTTTTTAAGCTGGATTGGTCGTTAACCACCCTCCTTTGGTTTAGCCCATGTCCTTGTTTTCTTTGTTTGGTGCGCTTGAAATTGGCCTTATTTTTGCCCTAGTTGCACTGGGCGTATTTATTTCTTTTCGCTTATTAAAATTCCCCGATTTAACCGTTGATGGCAGCTTCCCTTTAGGCGGCGCTGTGGGTGCGGTACTGATTGCCAGCGGTATGGATCCTTTTCTAGCCACCTTTTTAGCCATGCTTGCCGGTGCTTTAGCCGGTGTGTGTACTGCCTTATTAAATGTACACCTAAAAATTATGGATCTGCTGGCCAGTATCCTAATGATGATTGCGCTCTATTCAATCAACCTAAGAATTATGGGTCGTCCTAATGTGCCCTTAATTATGGAACCCACAATTTTCAGTCTGTTAGAAGCAGATTGGGTTGTTGATTATGTGATGCGCCCCCTTATTTTATTGGTAGTGATCATCATCGCTAAGCTGCTGTTAGATGCCTACTTTGCCACTCAGCAAGGGCTTTCTATTCGTGCGACTGGCTCTAACCCACGCATGGCACGTGCTCAGGGCGTTAATACGGGCGGTATGATTATTCTGGGCATGGCAATTTCTAATGGTTTAGTTGGATTAGCAGGCGCACTCTTTGCACAAACCCAAGGCGGTGCGGATATTTCCATGGGAATTGGCACCATCGTTATAGGCTTAGCGGCGGTAATTGTGGGCGAAAGCATTTTGCCTGCCCGTAAAATGTACCTGCTGACCCTTGCCGTTATTATTGGTGCTGTGGTTTACCGCTTCTTTATTGCGCTGGCTTTAAACAGCGACTTTATTGGCCTAAAGGCACAAGACTTAAATCTAGTCACCGCTTTACTGGTTGTATTTGCGCTGGTTATTCCTTTAATTAAAAAACGCTTTACACGCCGTAAGAGGCTCTAATTATGCTTAAGGCAACCGATCTTAATATTACGTTCAATGCGGGTACGCCAATAGAAACCCGTGCTCTACAAGGCATGTCTGTCACCATTCCTTCGGGGCAATTTGTTACTGTTATAGGCACTAACGGCGCAGGTAAATCAACCCTTCTCAATGCTGTTTCAGGTGATTTAGAAATTGATAGCGGCAGTATTTTAATTGATGAAACTGAAGTCGCTAATCAGCCAGTTTGGAAAAGAGCAGGCCTAGTGGCTCGCGTTTTCCAAGACCCGATGGCGGGCACTTGTGAAGATTTAACCATTGAAGAAAACATGGCCTTAGCTCAACAAAGGGGTAATCGCCGTGGTTTAAGCTGGGCAGTAAAAGTTTCGCAAAGAGACTATTACCGTGAACAACTGGCCCGTTTAAACTTAGGCTTAGAAAACCGCCTAACCGACCGCATTGGCTTACTTTCGGGTGGTCAACGCCAAGCCGTTAGCCTGCTAATGGCTGCACTGCAACCTTCACGCATTTTATTACTCGATGAACATACCGCAGCCCTAGACCCACGCACCGCAGATTTTGTACTAGACCTCACTAAC
>JAAYGA010000243.1 GCA_012727935.1 Pseudomonadaceae bacterium
GCACACAAAGAGCCATACACCCGTATCGCAGCTGACCCCAGCAAACAGTTGGATCTTTTGATTGTCGTCGATCAGATGTTGACTGGCTTTGACTCAAAATGGTTAAACACGCTTTATCTGGACAAGGTGCTTAAGTACGAGAATATTATTCAGGCTTTCTCACGAACTAACCGCCTGTTCGGCCCAGACAAACCGTTTGGAACAATCCGTTATTACCGTAAGACCCACACCATGAAGCGTAACGTGGACGCTGCAGTAAAGCTTTATTCCGGTGATAAACCCATAGGGCTTTTTGTTGACCGCTTACCGAGCAATATCCAACGGATGAATGCCAGTTTTACAGAGATAACAGCCATTTTTGCTAATTCGAATATCGAGGATTTTAAAAGTCTGCCAGATGAGACGACTGAATGTGCTGCTTTTGCCAAGCATTTTCAGGAGTTTAACAGGGCGCATGAGGCGGCAAAAATCCAGGGGTTCACTTGGGAGCAGGCCGAATACAAGGTTGATGACGAATCAACGGAAACTATTGCGCTCAATGTTACTCACCAGCAATATCTAACTTTGCTGCAGCGCTATAAAGAACTTGGCAATAGTAGTAGTGGCAGTGGCGATGCTGTTCCTTTCGATATTGACACTCACATCGCCGAAATCGATACGGGGAAAATCGATGCCGACTATATGAACTCTCGCTTTGAGAAATACCTCAAGGTCTTGCAGGGCGGCGGTGATGAACAGGCACGAGAAGCTACACTTATTGAGTTGCAGCGTTCGTTTTCCTCGCTTTCCCAAGAGCAACAAAAATTCGCAGATATTTTTTTACGCGACATCTATCGTGGCGATGTAGATCTAAATCCCCAGCATACCTTTCGTGACTACCTTGCCGACTACGAAGCTAAGGCCAAAAATCGTGAGGTTGACGCAATCGTCAAATATTTAGGTGTTGATGCCGAGAGGTTGTCTGCTCTGATGAAAAATAAAATATCAGAGACCAATCTGAATGAGTACGGTCGCTTTGATGATCTGAAAGAAACGATTGATAAGACTAAAGCCAAAACTTATTTCGAAGTCCTTGAAGGACAGACAATCCCGCCCTTTAAAGTGAATATCAAGGCTGCTAATTTGCTGAAAGAGTTTGTGCTTAAAGGTGGCTTTGAGCTTGATGGAACGAGTGAGTCGCAGAGTTAGGAAGCTTAGTGAGATAACTTGGAAGTTTATGGTTCTGGGGCGCGTGCGGAGCCATTATAAGGATCGGTTTTAATCAGGATGAGTGCGATGTCTAAGAAAATACCAGAGCATCTAGAAGTTTGGGGTACTAAGAAAGGGCAAGACCTTATGCGTAGCATGCTTAATGGCGGTCCATTGTCTGAGCAGGATAATAAGACTGCAAAGCATTTCAGAGAATTGAACAAGAAGGGCGAGATAAGCGATAGGCAAAGTGAGTTCAAGGAATGGCTACAAGAGACTTTGCCAAATCCAACGCCTGAACAGCTCAAGCTGTTAGATGAGCGTGGAGACTGGCTTGCAAAGCCAGAGGGTCAGTAACATTCTAGGTATTAACAGCATTGTTGGATAATCAAAATGGACGTTATTAAAATAGAGCAAGATGGGAAAAAGGAGCTATAGTCATTTGTGGTGTATGAGGGGAAAAGAGGGTGGCGTATCCTGTTGATTGTTTCCGACAAGAAATAA
>JAAYGA010000244.1 GCA_012727935.1 Pseudomonadaceae bacterium
TTCACTTATTTAGAGCAAACTTGGTCGTTAAACTTGCCTTTATTGGGCGCTTTTAACTTGGCGAATGCTTTGGCAGTGGTGGCAGCTTTGTTAGCTGAAGGCATTGCTATGCCGCTTATATTAAAGGTGATGCAGCAATTGCAGCCGGTGCCGGGGCGTATGCAGCGTGTTATTTTGGCTGATGCTAAAGAGCAAGCTTTGCCGCAGGTGGTGGTGGATTATGCACATTCGCCTGATGCATTAGAACAAGCACTGCTCGCCTTGCAGCAGCATTGCCAAGGCAAGCTTTGGTGCGTGTTTGGCTGTGGTGGTGACCGTGATGTGGGTAAGCGTTTTTTAATGGGCGAAGTGGCGCAAAGCTTAGCCAACCAAGTTCTTATAACCGATGATAACCCACGTTATGAAAACCCAGCGGCTATTCGTCAAGCCATTTTAGCCGGTGCTTCTGTTAATAAAAACGCCAATAAAAACGTTAGTATTTTAGAAGTGGCAGATCGTAAGCAAGCGATTCAAATGGCTGTGCAGCAAGCCGCTGCTGAAGATTGGATTTTAATTGCGGGTAAAGGCCATGAAGTTTGGCAGGAAGCAGCAGGTAAGCGAGTGCATTTTAATGATGCAGAAGAGGCGTTGCTGGCTTTAGACGCTAGGCAAACTTTAAACCTTAAGCAAGTCATTAAAAGAACAACTAAAAAAGTGAGTTGCCAGCCATGATGCACAGTTTAACCCTAGCCCAGTTAGCCGCTTGTGTTGGGGGTAAGCTGCAAGCCCCAGCAACTAAGGCGAGCCTTGGTGAACCCATTACTTGTGTGACGATTGATGCCCGTAAAGTGTGCCAAGGCAGTTTGTTTGCAGCTTTGGTGGGCGAGCGGGTGGATGGCCATGACTTTTTAGAACAGGCACAAGGCAACCAAGCCAGTGCCGCCTTGGTTGAACATTGGCAAAACAGTGATTTACCACAGGTTAAAGTGCCTTCTGTTGTTAAAGCTTTAGCTGCTTTGGCAGGTTATAATCGTCAACTTTTTACTGCGCCGCTGGTTGCTGTTACGGGCAATAGTGGTAAAACCAGCGTTAAAGAAATGCTGGCGGCTATGCTGGCGGCACATTTTGGGCAGGTTTTAGCCACTGAAGGCAATTTAAACAATGAATTAGGCGTGCCTTTAACGCTGTTGCGCTTGCGGCCAACCGATCTTGCTGCTGTGGTTGAACTGGGCGCTAATCATTTGCAAGAAATTAATCAGCTTGCCAGTATAGCTAAACCGAATGTGGGCATTATTACCAATGTGACGGCTGCCCATTTGGGCGAATTTGGTAGCAGGCAAGCCATAGCCCAAGCTAAGGCTGAATTACTAGCACACCTTTTGCCAGAGGGTTGTGTGGTTTTGAATGCTGACGATTTTTATTATGATTTTTGGCGGCAACAAGCAAGGGTTAAAACGCTAAGCTTTGGCTTTAAGCAAGCCGATGTTAGTGCTACTAAGCTAAGGTTAGGTGTACAGGGAAGCACTCAGTTTGAAGCGATTACACCTTGGGGAAACCAGCATTTTAGTTTACAGCTGGTGGGCAAACACAATGTTGCTAATGCCCTTGCTGCCATTGCGGCGGCGGGGTTTTTGGGGGTTCCGTTAGCGGTGCAGGCCAAGGCATTGCAAACGTTGCAACCGGTGGCAGGGCGCTTAAAACCCATGAAGGCTTGGGGCGGTGGGCTGCTGCTTGATGATAGTTATAATGCTAGCCCTGATGCGGTTAAAGCGGCGATAGACTTATTGGCGGCTTTGCCTGTAACGGGTAAAAAGTTGTTGGCTTTGGGCAGCTTGGCTGAATTGGGTGAAGCTTCGGCTAGTATTCATGCTGAACTAGGCCAATATGCACGCCAGCAAGGGCTAGATGGTTTATTTGCTTTAGAAGGCCAAGCCAGTTTAGCTGCCAAGGCTTTTGGTGAAGGTGGTAAAGTAGCTTTAACTCATCAGGCTTTAGCCGAACGACTAAAACTTGAGTTAAATGCCACCAGCTGCTTGTTAGTAAAAGGGTCTCGCAGTTCTGCTATGGATAAGCTGGTTGCTTTACTTATAAAAAAACACCCAAGTTAGACTGATTTTTAAACGGATTTTGTCTAACCTTACATTCCACTTAACCACTAAGATGAAATAACAAATGTTGCTTTGGCTCACCCAGTACTTGTCACAATTTCATGCCATGTTTGAAGTGTTCAACTACCTAAGTTTGCGCGGTATTTTAGGCGTTCTAACATCGCTTACTTTTTCCTTGCTGTTTGGGCCTTGGATGATTCGCCGTTTAACCGAGCGACAAATAGGCCAAGCCATTCGCAGCGACGGCCCTGAATCTCACCTATCTAAAGCCGGTACACCGACTATGGGTGGCGCACTTATTTTACTTTCTATTGCGCTAAGTACCTTGCTTTGGTCTGATTTAAGTAACCGCTTTGTGTGGCTAGTGCTGGCTGTAACGCTGGGCTTTGGTGCCATAGGCTGGGTTGATGATTGGCGTAAAGTGGTGGAGAAAAACCCGCGTGGCTTACCGGCGCGTTGGAAGTATTTATGGCAGTCGGTGGTGGGTTTGATCGCGGCTTTAGTGTTATTTTATACGGCTGGTACGCCCCAAGAAACGCAGTTGGTTTTGCCTTTTTTTAAGGGGGTGGCGGTTGAGTTGGGGGTGTTTTTTGTTTTATTAACTTACCTTGTGATTGTGGGTTCAAGTAATGCGGTTAATTTAACTGATGGTTTGGATGGTTTGGCCATTTTACCTACGGTGATGGTGGCAGGTGCTTTGGGTATTTTTGCTTATGTTAGTGGCAATGTTAAGTTTGCTGGCTATTTGTTGATGCCTTTTATTCCTGGCTCGGGCGAGTTAGTTATTTTTTGTACAACCATTATTGGTGCTGGCTTGGGCTTTTTATGGTTTAACACTTACCCTGCCCAAGTGTTTATGGGTGATGTGGGTGCTTTGGCTTTGGGTGCTGCTTTGGGTGTTGTGGCGGTTGTTGTGCGTCAAGAAATTGTATTGTTTATTATGGGTGGGGTGTTTGTTATTGAAACCTTGTCGGTCATTATTCAAGTGGCTTCGTTTAAAATGACTGGCAAGCGGGTGTTTCGTATGGCGCCCCTGCACCACCATTTTGAGTTAAAAGGCTGGCCAGAGCCGCGTGTTATTGTCCGTTTTTGGATTATTACCGTGGTGTTGGTTTTAATTGGTTTATCGACACTTAAATTACGATAAAAGGCTTATAAACGTATGAACTCGGCTTATTTGAACAAGGAAGATTATTTAATCATTGGCTTAGGTCAAACAGGGTTGTCAGTTGCTCGCCATTTGTCGGCTCAAGGTAAATCTTTTTCTGTTGCAGATACGCGAGTTAATCCACCGGGCTTGGATGCTTTTCGTCAAGCGTGGCCTGATGTTTCTATTTGGTTGGGGCCGTTAGATGTTGAGCTAACCTGTTCTGTTAGTTGTTTAGTGGTAAGCCCGGGCATTAGCGTGACCGACACAGCAATAACAACTGCACGCCAGCAA
>JAAYGA010000398.1 GCA_012727935.1 Pseudomonadaceae bacterium
GAGTGCAAAAGACGTGACGCTAAAGGTAAGGGGTACAGACCTTACCGCAAAAGAAACCTTAGATGGCAAAGAATATTACGTTATTAAGGGGGATGACATAGATCATGTCACAGCCCAAGCTGGCCCTAACTTTGCGCATAATAAAGGGGGTTCTTTTGATTTAGATATCCGCTATGCGGTGACTGATTACTCAAATGATGGCAAGGTTGACCCTGTTACTGTCGTTAAAGAAACGACTTACTCTGTAGGCGTAACACCTGTGACGGATCAGGTTAGCGTAGAAACTGGGAAAACAGTTACTGTTGGAGAGGGCGGGAAAGCTGAGTTGCCAATTAGTAATAATGGTGATGTTTCCACTATTACTCTTGATTTGACTCAGACCTTAGGTGCGGAAAAAGGTGACTATGACGGTAGTGAGCAGTTAACACAAGTGATTGTGTCTGGCTTGCCCGTTGGCATGTTAGTCACTGATCTCACAAAGGATGGTGAGGTTATTGGCTCGGCAACTATGCTCTCAGAGGGTAAGTGGCTCATCCAAGTGAAAGAAGGCGTGGTCTTTAATGATAAAGACGGCTTTTCTGTAGACCTAAGCTTCAAGGCTGGACCGCATCTGACTGATGCTGAGTCTCAAGTGACAGTGACTGTGGTTACACAAGATACGGGGGCTACGAACACTGAGTCTGATTCAATTACGTTAACGGTTAAACCTACCATTACTATTGGGGGAGGTCCGGGTAATGTAGATAGTGTTGATATTAGCTTTGAGGCGACTGATTTTAAAGGCACAGAAGATACCACCTTTAAGTTATCAGAGGTAGTGACTGCTACTTTAAACACTCAAGCTAACTTTAGCGTAGTTATTAAACTCCCTGAGGGAGCTACTATTAAGCAGGGTGGTACCGAACTTACTTCGATAAAGGTGGGTGAGGACGAGATATGGGTCATTTCAGGAACGGGTGGTCAAGGTGAGCTTGACGCATTGCTTTCAAAACTTGAGGTGACCCCACCTAAAGACTGGAATAGTGAAGTCAAAGACGATTTACCTATAGATATCACCTTTAACGCTTATTTAGACAATGGCAGTACATCCTCTAAGGAAACAGATGATGGTTTGCCCGTTGTTATTACTCCTGAAACTGACACATTAGATGTATCAGTAGCCTTTGAAAACGCCCAAGAGGGTGAAAATATTGGAATCAATATCACCCTAGCAAATAAGGTAGATGCTGAAACCACTTTAGTTGATGGTTCTACTCAGATAAAACTGACTGGTGATTACACCAAAGGTCAGCTATTTTATGTGGATACCAAGCAGATCGAGCATGAGCTCTCTCTTAATTCAGATGGCACCTACTCCATCCCAATTGAAGCTGGTACAACAATAGCTAATAATGGTGAGCTAACGCTTAACTTGGTCTATAAGCCTTCTGCTGAGGAAATGTACCAGGGAGGAAACTCCTTTGATGTGGTCGTGTCTGTTCAGAACCAAGAAAACGGATCTACTAAGACCGAAGTATCCACTGGCGGAAATCAGACTAATGTTGCCGTAGTTAATAATGATTATGACATC
>JAAYGA010000245.1 GCA_012727935.1 Pseudomonadaceae bacterium
TAGTTCACACCCAGTGCAGCAATAGCACCACGCTTAACACTATCTGTGTCTGAAGCGATTAAAGGTATTTTTCTATCATTGCCAACTTTAACCAAGGCTTCGTAAGCAGACACTACGTTGTTGTCAGTGCTGGTATAAATCACGTCAACTTTACCAACCAAGCTGCGTGCAGCCGAGCTAACATCAACCGTTCGGGGGGCGGCAGCTTCGACTAATTCCATACCATGCTGGGGCAAAACCTTTTTCAAGGCCTCAACGACTACCACCGAATTAGCTTCGCCTGGGTTGTAAACCATGCCAATCTTTTTAGCATGGGGAACAATTTTCTTAATTAGCTCGATTTGCTTTTCTAGCTCAAGCAAATCTGATACACCCGTTACGTTAGTGCCACTGGCTTCCCAAGAAGGGACAAGTTGCGCTTCTACTGGATCGGTTACAGCAGAAAAAACGACAGGAATACGCTTAGTGCCTGCAACAGCAGACTGAGCAGAAGGGGTAGCAATGGCGACTAACACATCGGGCTTATCACCAATAAACTTACGTGCTATTTGTGCTGCAGTACCGGTATTGCCCTGTGCACTTTGGTATTGCCATTTAAGGTTTTTGCCTTGAATATAACCGGCTTCATTCAGCGCATCCAACACGCCATCCCTTACAGCATCTAAGGCTGGGTGCTCAACAATGGCAGTAATAGCAACCGATTTAGTTGCAGCTAGAGCAGGCAGGCTGGTCATTGTTGCCAAAGTAACAGCGGCTAAAACAGTTAGCACTTTTTTTGAAAAGTTACGCATAGGTTAGGTTCTCCAATAAGGTTATTAACCTGAATAGCCCATTAGGGGCGACCGTCGTCTTCCAATACACCTTCTTTAATTAGGATAGCCAAATCGTCTCGGGTTACTTTCATGGTAAGCAAAAGTGAGCCAGCTATGTAGATAGAAGAATAAGTACCTACAATAATGCCCACCATTAACGCTAGGGCAAAGTTACGAATCATTTCTCCGCCTAACAAGAAAAGCGCAACCACAACTAACAAGGTTGTTAATGACGTAATGGTGGTACGTATTAGCGTTTGGTTAATAGAGACATTAATTAATTCGCTCACCGTTCCTTCACGAACCTTGCGAAAGTTTTCACGAATACGGTCATAAACAACGATGGTGTCGTTAATGGAATAACCTACCACTGCTAAAAGTGCTGCTAAGACGGTTAGGTCAAAATCAATTCTAAAAATTGAGAAGAAGCCTAGTAGTACTATAACGTCGTGAACCAAAGCTACAACTGAACCCAGAGCAAACTTATATTGGAAGCGAAAAGCCACGTAAATCATAATACCCAACATGGCGACCAACATACCTAAGCCACCTTGGTCACGAAGCTCATCGCCCACTTGTGCGCCAACAAATTCTGCTCGGGTTAAATCTACTTTTTGTGCATCTTTTGCATCTAAAAGGCTGCGTACTTGTTCACCCACTTCAGGCGAAAAGCCTTGATTAAGGCGTATTAAAACATCGTGCGAACTACCAAAATTTTGCACTACAAACTGTTCGTAGCCAGCTATTTCTAGGTGTCCTCTAACTTCTTCTAAATCTGGCGAGCTGGCGTAATGCAGTTCTACCAAGGTGCCGCCGGTAAAATCTAAGCCTAAACGCAAACCTTGTGTGGCTAAAGAACCAATAGAAACCAATAGTAATACTGCTGATAAACCAAAGGCAA
>JAAYGA010000246.1 GCA_012727935.1 Pseudomonadaceae bacterium
TAGCAGAACCTACCCCTGGCTTATTATTGCTAACGGCAACGCCCGAACAATCAGGTGAAACGGGCTTCTTTGCCCAGCTGCAACTGCTAGACCCAGCACGTTACCCCAGCCTTGAAGAATTTTTAGCTGAAGAAGAAGGCTATCGCACCTGCGCCACGGCGATTGCCAGATTAGAAGCCCAACAACCACTTGAACCAGCAGACTTAACCGCCTTACAAGAACGCTTAAGTGGCGATAGCTTGGCGCTGCTAGACTTATTGGACAATCCACAAAGTGACGATACCCAGCGTGATTCAGCTCGCCAGCAATTAACCGAGCAGCTATTAGACCGCTACGGTACAGGTCGAGTGTTATTCCGTAACCGCCGTGCCAGTGTGCCTGGTTTTCCTGAGCGTAAAGTTTTCCCCGTCGCCTTAGATTGCCCAGTGGTTTATAAAGAAGTATTAGAAGAATATAACGAACCACATAAACAGCTTATGGCCGCTGCTTTAACAGGGCATAACTGGCCCTATGCTGGCCTTTATCCAGAGCGCCTTTATGCCATTCAAAAACGTGAAGAAGGCAACTGGTGGGGGTTTGATCCACGGGTTGACTGGCTTATTAGTAAGCTAGAAGCGCTGGGTGATGAAAAAGTACTGCTTATTTGCGCTCATGCCGATACCGCCTTAGATTTAAGCGATGCGCTGCGCCGTAGAGCCGGTATTTTAACGGCTGTTTTCCATGAAGACATGCCGCTGATTGAACGTGACCGTGCAGCAGCTTGGTTTGCTGATGACGAAGACGGCGCACCGATTCTAATTTGTTCTGAAATAGGCAGCGAAGGGCGTAACTTCCAGTTTGCTCATCACCTAGTGTTGTTCGACTTGCCTTCACACCCGGATTTATTAGAACAGCGCATTGGCCGCCTAGACCGCATTGGTCAGACAGAAACAGTTAAAATTCATGTGCCTTACCTAACAGACACACCGCAAGAACACTGGTTAGCTTGGTGTGGCGAAGAAGGTTTAGATCAGTTCACCCACCCTCGCCCCGTGGGTGCAACCCTTTGGCAACAATACCAAGAAGAATTACACAACTTCTTAGAAGGCATTCTTGATGCCGATGACTTCTTGCCTGAAGTAAAAGCCACGCGCCAAGCCGCAGAAATTGAACTAGAAGCTGGTCGACACCGTTTATTAGAACTGGCTTCGCACCGTCCTGAAGTTTCAGCCAAGCTCGTTGAACAGTTAGCGGATGATGAGATGGACAAAGAACTAAGAAGCTATTTAGAAATAGCCTTAGATGTTTATCGCATTCAAAACGAAGACTTAGATGCGGATACTTGGTACTTAAAACCGGGCCAAGAATCAGACACGGCTATTTTTACCGATGTGCATTTTGATATGGAAGAAGGCAGCTCAGGTACTTTCTTGCGTGATAAAGCCCTAGCGCGTGATGATTTGCACTTTCTAACTTGGGAACACCCTTTAACTCGCAACTGCTTAGAAGCGGCAACCAGTACCGTGCAGGGCAATGTCACTGTCGCCTTGCTTAAAAACCCAGCTTTACCGGCTGGCACCTTGCTAATGGAAGTGTTTTTCTGCTTAGAAACCACTCAGCAAAATGGTGTCGATTTAAACCGCTATTTGCCACCACAAAGTCTGCGCTTGTTGCTTGATGGGCAAGGTAACGATTTAAGCAGCAAGGTGAAGTTTAAAGGCTTATCGCGCCAATTGGTTCGCATGAAAAAGAGCCTAGGCCGAGAAGTAGTTAAAGTTCGTAAAGATCAGTTACGCCAGTTGTTAGATAAGGCTGAAGTTCTTGCTGAAGCAGCCCTGCCTTCCATGCTAGAAGTTGCCCAAGAAGATATGCGTGAACTGCTTGATCCTGAAATTGCTCGATTAACGGCTTTGCAACAGAAAAACCCTGCTGTGCGTACTGAAGAGGTAGAGCAATTAGTAGCACAACGTAAACAGCTAGA
>JAAYGA010000247.1 GCA_012727935.1 Pseudomonadaceae bacterium
AAAAAACGGGCATTTTAACTGTTCGTTTTACTTATCGAGATAACCAGATCAGAATTATTGGTGCAGGTTATTGGAGAAAGGGGAGAAAACTATATGAACAAGCAAATTCAATACACTGATGAGCCGCTAGGTGAAACAAGACTTATTGTTGACTTTTTACCTTCACCCCAAGCACTTAAATTAAAAAATGAACAAACTAAAGTTACTATTTCATTAAGTTCTGAGAGCGTTGCCTACTTTAAACAAGCGGCAAAACAAAACCACATGCAATACCAAAAAATGATTCGTGAATTGCTGGATGAGTATGTAGCGCATCAATTGAGGTCAGATCCGAATTAACAAAAGCAGCCCTAGTTGTTGAGAGGAATAATTGGGGTCAGAGTCAATTAAACCCTAGTTAAGCAACACAAAACCCCCGCTTTCGGAAGAGGGCTTGCTAGTATTTATGCTTTGGTGGCAAAAGTGGATACATAATCCATAATCCATAACCAAAAACGACAAAACTTCCCTATTCTTAAAAGCTGCTAGCAATTGACGTTTTTTAGGTTTAAGCTCCTGCTTTCGGCACTCTTAAACTGTTCTTTTGATTTTTGGTGGAAATATGCTTGTTAGTTTTTCTGTCGGTAACACCTTTTCCTTTAATGAAGTTCAAACCTTGCACATGGAAGCGGTGAGCAGTCGCAAAGATGACATCAACCATAACAATATCCAAACCTTGGCTTTTAACTCTGATGTGCGTTTACTAGAAAGCGCATTAATATTTGGCGCTAATGCCAGCGGTAAGTCTAATTTTATCAATGCGTTAGGGCTGTACCGCCAAATTATTTTACATAGCCAAAGTGTTTTAGATGAAGACGAACTACCTGCTTTAGCACTTGCGCCATTTTTATTGAATAAGGCAAATCTTACCCAGCCAAGCGTAATGGAGGTTGTTTTTTACGAAAATGAAATGCGCTACCGCTATGGTTTAGAACTTTTGAGAGGTGAGGTTCATAGAGAATGGTTTTTTTACACGCCGACTACTCGTGAAACCTTGCTGTTTGAGCGCAATCAACAAGAAATACAGGTTAACCGTGAAGGCTTTTCAGAGGCGCTCCCCTTTGTAAAAGAACAACAAATTTTGAGAACGCGCCCCGTCGTGCCATTTGTGTCTGTCTTGGCGAGTGAAAATGGCGAGCATTCGTTAAACCTTGTGAACTGGTTTAATAGAATGGCAGTTATCAGTGGGGTGTATGAAGACAGCTATATGGCATTCACCAAACGGTTAATTGAAAAGGATCAACAGTTTAAAGACTGGTTAACAGAAGTGTTAGGGCACTTTCAAATTAGTGGCGTCGATTTGACTGAAGTGACTATGCAAGTACGCAGCCCTAGTACCATGCCTAATATTGCAGAAGGTTGGGATGGTAAGCCGACTAAAACCGTTAAAAAGCAGCAGATTATTGTACTCAAGCAAGTTGAAGAAAATGGCCAAATAACTGAACATAGTTTTCCTCTATCCATAGAATCAGAAGGCACTCGTAAGCTTATTCACCTGCTTGGCCCTATTTACGATGCAATTAAAAACCACCGTATTTTAATTATTGATGAGTTTGAAGCGAAATTTCATTCCTTGCTAAGTAAGTATTTATTTAAAATATTCCACATGAAAAACACAGCTGGTGGACAAATTATTGCCGCTGTTCATGATACGAGCTTGATGGACACTAAGTACTTTCGTCGTGACCAAATTTGGCTGGTCGACAAAAATACACAAGGAGCAAGTGAGCTGTATTCCTTGGTTGAATTTAAAGAGAAATCACGACAACTTAAGCGCCATTACGGGGACGAGTATTTGCAAGGCGCATTTGGTGCTGTTGCCTTGTTTGAAGACCAAAACGCACTGGACAAGGTGATGTGAATGTCAAAGCAGCCACTGAGTACTGGACGTCGTTTAGCTGAAACACGAACACCAAGAGTTGTTTTTGTTAAGTCAGACCTGTCTTTTAGTTTTAAGTATTTTTATGATCAAGATGGTGCTGGACAGTCCTTAAAAACGTGGCTAGATACTGAGCCTTTATTGGTTCAAGGCTTGTTAGATAAATTGATTTTTCTGAGCAGTAACAACTTAACAGCCGTGCAGCAAAATAAAATACTCACGCTGTATCAGCAGTTCCCTGCAAAAAAGCAGACTGATTTTTCTTGCATTGCCGGTTTTGAAAATGAAAACTGGGGAACTATCAGAAAACTCAATGGGCAACAAGGTAGGGCGGCTGGGTTTTTAAGGGATAACGTATTTTATATTGTGAGCTTAAAAGGACACCCACTTGAACTTTGGGTAGTTTGATTACAGAGCTTAAGCTTAAAAAGCTTAAAAGGACAAAAGCTTAAAAGGACACCCACTTGAATCGGCGAAGACTTCATCGTCAAGCTGACCGGTCTGGTGGATCTGTCGAACGCTTCGTTCAACAACGACCACGACACCATCGCTCTGGTTTAATCCTGCTTAACAGAGCTTAAAATAGCTTAAAAGGACACCCACTTGAACTTTGGGTAGTTCGCTCGATAAAAAGGACACCCACTTTAGTGGAGCGGTTTTTTAAGCCAAATCGGCCTCTAACGCTTACCCAGTAAGCGCGGGCAGCTATAGCGAGCTTAAAAGGACACCCACTTGAACTTTGGGTAGTTTCCAACCTTAAAAGGACACCAAGCTTAAAAGGACACCCACTTGAACTTTGGGTAGTTTGATTAAGTTGCAGTAAGCAGTAAGAAATAAAGCAACAAAACGAACCCTATCAGCTTCACGGCTGGTAGGGTTTTTGTTTGTGTAGCGATAAAAACTTAAAAAAGCTTAAAAGCGATGCTCACCGGTTACAATGAATAACCATCAACACCGAACGCCAATACCCACAAGGAGCACCCCATGACCTGGCAAGCCTTAACCACCACCGACCACGCCCAATCCGGCTGGACGCGTTTTAAAAGCTACCAACACGCCCAAAACGATGCGCTGGCACCCGTACTGGCCGCAGAAATCC
>JAAYGA010000248.1 GCA_012727935.1 Pseudomonadaceae bacterium
ATACGGCTTCTTCTTTGAACGCTTTAGAGTAGGTTTTATATTTACGCTTCTGATTCATCATTCACCTCAAGCTAGACTGGGTCTATTGTCTCTCATTGAAGTGTCTATTGGAATTAGACCAGAACAAGTGATGGTTAAATTTCAGCCGTGGCAGGCAGGTGATGAACAAGTGGTGTTTCCTAAATAAGCGACTCTCCACCATTTTTTAATTCTTTGAAAGTTAAGATTCCACCTTCAGGCTTTAATTTTTCTGTTAAAAACTGTAACCTTAGCATTGTTTTTTTGTAGTAAAAAAATGACTGCTAAAGAAACACACCTTCTGTAGCAGCTTAGTGGGTTAGAAGTTATTCAGTAGGGGTTTAAGTGTGAAAATCATCAATCGACTCTATTTAGGTTTTGCAGTAATTCTAGTAATTATGCTAACAATAACCTTAGTTGGCTTATATAAAATAAATATTGCAGACAAAAGTTTAACAGAGCTTTCTCAACAAACGGCAATTGAACAGCGTCAAGCAATTAACTTTCGCGGCAGTGTTCATGATAGAGCTATAGCTATTCGCGATGCTGTTCTAGTGGCTAATATTCAAGATTCCTTAAAATACCAGCAGAATATTGTGGAGCTTAATCAGTTTTATCAAAAATCAGCAACTGTTCTCGATGCTATGTTTGTAAATTTTAAGCATTCAAAAGCAGAAGACAATATGTTTAAAGCGATTAAAGAGGTTGAAAAAACCACGCTAGTTAAAACTGAAAAATTACTTGAACTGATTAATAACAATCAGTTTGAATTGGCTAATAATTACTTACTCAACCATGCTTCACCAGCTTACACTGAATGGCTTAAACAAATTAACTTACTAATTGATTATCAAGAAATAGCCATTCAAAACCATGTTGCTACAGCTGTTAGTGAAACAAATAGTTTTCAGCGAACCATGTTAATTTTAAATATTTTAGCTTTGGTTATTATTATCTTTGTTGCAATGAGTGTTGTTAGTAAATTGAAAAAAATTATTGGTGGCGAGCCTGAAGTTGCTGCTTCAATTATTAAAGTAATAGCATCTGGTGATTTAACCATAGAAATTAAAACCAATGAAAATAGTATTTTAAGTGCTGTTGAAGATTTAAGAAAATATTTAACTGATATTACCAAAAACTCAATTGCAACTGCTAATAAACTAACCTTAGCGTCTAAGCATTTGCTTTTAACAGCACAGCATAACGAAAACTTAATAAGTAATCAAAAAGACTCTACTGAGCGTGGCGCTTCAGCCATTACAGAAATGTCGACGAGTGTTACTAATGTAGCTAATCATACCAGTGAGGCAGCTAGCTTAGCACAAGCGGCCATGACAGAGTTTACAGCAGGACAAGCCGAAGTTAATAAAACACAATTAAGTATTAATGACTTGGCTAGTAAGGTTGTTGAAGCTGCTAAAGTAATTCACCACCTTTCAGAAGATAGCAAAGAAATTAGCCGTGTAATGGAAGTTATAGAAGGCATTGCAGAGCAAACCAACCTACTAGCCTTAAATGCTGCCATTGAAGCTGCAAGGGCTGGCGATCAGGGACGAGGCTTTGCGGTAGTTGCCGATGAAGTGCGTAACCTAGCTTTAAGAACACAGGATTCAACGCGTGAAATTAAGCTAGTAATTGAAAAAATGCAATCAAGCTCTGGCAAGGCGGTTATGGTAATGAATCAGGGGCAAGAACAAGCCAGCCTAAGTGTTAATCAAGCAAAATTAGCAGGCGAGGCATTAAATGCTATTAACTTATCTGTTACACGTATAACAGATATGAACCAGCAAATTGCAGCAACAACTGACGAACAATCGGTAGTGGCAATAGAGATTAGTGAAAACTTTAATCAGATAACCAGCTCTGCATTAGAAGCAGAACAAGAAGCGGTAAAAATAACACTAGCCAGCAGAGAGCTTGAAGAATTAGCTAAAATGCTAGAGCTTAATGTTAAGCAGTTTAAAACTAATTAGCTAAATTCTTAGTTTTAACACAGCATCCCTTAAGAGATGCTGTGTTAATTATGTTGATAAATAAGTTTTTATAACCACTTTGGAAGTTTAAGCAAGCATAAATTCTGCAAAGAATTCGCTTAGTTTTTTATAGGCGCTTAAAGGTAAGATATTAGCAATATGTTGATCGGGTCGAACCACTAGCACACACCCTTGTTTGCGGTCGATGCCACGTAGCTCAAAAACATCTTTCACTGCATCAGCATAAAATATTTTTTCGTAATCCCTTAAACCAAACTTACCTTTAGCTGGCCATAAAAAATCATGCAGTTCTTCTATGGCTAAATCTTGCTGTTGAAAAACTGAGTAAACATCTATGACTGAATCAATATCTGCACCTTTAGGCGTGTATTTTTTGACTGGTGAATTTTCAGAGTTAGCCAAGTAATCAATTAACTTGTAAGCATCAGAAGCCTTATCAACAGGGCTTTGCTGATTACCAAAAATAAAAATGCGCCAGCGACCATCGGCTTTATTCAAATGCCCTAAGTGTTGCGGTCTACCATCGGCGACACGCAAGGCTTTAGCTGAGTGAAAACGCTGCCCTATAATAAAACCCTTAGCCAAGCTTTGGTTTTCTAAGCCGGTCACTATAAAAGAAGGGTCATAACCTATTGAAGTGCCTGCAATAAAACCGTTTTGTTTAGCGATAAACTTTTCGATATCGGCAGTGCTGGTTTTGGTTTGGCTGGCGTCCTTATTTGCACTGGGGCTGGTGGCGACTAAAGCTGACATTTGCCTGTCTGCATTAATCAGCATTTGTGCAACCTTGCGTCTTTCTGATGAATAGGTTTGCAGCAGTTTAGGATCGGCTTTGCCTTGTAATACAGCGGCCAGCTTCCAGCCTAGGTTAAAGGTATCGGGCAAGGAGGTATTTAAACCCCAACCACCTTTAGGGCTATGAGTATGACAGGCATCACCAGCAACAAAAGCCCGTGGAATTAGCCCTTCAGGATTACCCGCTGGCGTATCATCAAAACGGTCGGCAACTCGCTGCCCCACTTCATAAATAGACCACCAAGCCACTTCTTTAACATCGAGAGTGTAAGGCTGCATAATTTTTTGCGCCTTGACGATAACATCGTCAGCGGTTAGTGCAAGGCTTGATGCTCGTTGGCCTTTATCAAGTAAATCTAGTTCTACATAAAGTCTTACAAGATAACCACCTTCGCGTGGCACTATCATTACTGCGCCATCTTGCTTGGATTGAATAAAGCTTTTTACACGAATATCGGGGAAGTCGGTGACAAGTAGAATATCCATTACCCCCCAAGCTTTATTAGCCGAATCGCCCTCTAGGTTAATTGCTAAACCTTTACGAACCGCACTTCTTGCGCCATCGGTACCCACCACATAACGGGCTTTAAGTATTTCTACTTTACCAGCGCCTTCAGTATCACTTCTTTCAAAAGTTGCAGTAATGGGGTGAGCATTCAAATCTTGGGTAAGCTTAGCGTCAACGGTTAATTCAACTAGCTGGCGGCTGTAATGGGGTACTAGTTGGGTAACAGAGTTTTCCATACCTTCAAGCAATAGCTCGTGGAGGCGTGCTTGATTCACTACACAGTGGGTAAATTCAGAAAGCCCGAGTCTGGCATCGGCTACTTTATGGGTGCGCTTTATTTGGTTGGGCTGCTCGCTATTTGGTTCCCAAAAAGCATTCTGGTGAAGTTGGTAGGCTTCTTTAAC
>JAAYGA010000035.1 GCA_012727935.1 Pseudomonadaceae bacterium
AAAGATGAGTTTGAGGATGAGTTTTATTTCTAAGCCGCGTGTGCGGCGGCTAACTGGACGCCGATCTGATTACCACGCCTAACGCTTTTCTAAGCCGCGTGTGCGGCGGCTAACAGCTGTGCCTCATCCGCGTAATCCTGCGGATATTTCTAAGCCGCGTGTGCGGCGGCTAACGGTGCGCGTATGGATTGCTTGCCTGTAGTTCGGTTTCTAAGCCGCGTGTGCGGCGGCTAACTCCAGCAAGCCTTCCCCCTTCATACATAACAATTTCTAAGCCGCGTGTGCGGCGGCTAACGGACAGTGGTTACTTGTGCACAACCATCTATATTTCTAAGCCGCGTGTGCGGCGGCTAACACTGAGGTAACCGGACAACTAACAAGCGTACATTTCTAAGCCGCGTGTGCGGCGGCTAACTGAAGTGAGGCGCGAGGTTTTGCCAGTCGGAATTTCTAAGCCGCGTGTGCGGCGGCTAACGTAGTCACATACCCCACCGTTCCCTGATTTGATTTCTAAGCCGCGTGTGCGGCGGCTAACCAACAGTAGTCACTTGTGCACAGCCGTCAATATTTCTAAGCCGCGTGTGCGGCGGCTAACCCAGCGGCGCTGGCTGTAAAACCGCCACGCTTTTTCTAAGCCGCGTGTGCGGCGGCTAACCTTTCCACGCTGTTTAGTCATCGTCGCCCAGCTTTCTAAGCCGCGTGTGCGGCGGCTAACGTATCTTGTAGCCATTTGAACACCTGCCGACTTTTCTAAGCCGCGTGTGCGGCGGCTAACTCACCCGCAAATGGCATGCGCTAGATGCGTTCTTTCTAAGCCGCGTGTGCGGCGGCTAACTCGATTCGTAACTGTGGGCGACTTACTGCGCTTTTCTAAGCCGCGTGTGCGGCGGCTAACAATCAATACGGTGGCAGGGTCGAGAATTGCTGTTTCTAAGCCGCGTGTGCGGCGGCTAACGCCCACTGAACCCGAAAGCGCAAACACCGACATTTCTAAGCCGCGTGTGCGGCGGCTAACTTTAACGAGCTGGAGCTCAAGGCCAAGGTTGATTTCTAAGCCGCGTGTGCGGCGGCTAACTAGAGCCACGAATACTGGCTGAGACACCTGACTTTCTAAGCCGCGTGTGCGGCGGCTAACGCGAAACTGCCACGACCGCGTGCCCGACGGCATTTCTAAGCCGCGTGTGCGGCGGCTAACTGCAATATTAACGCAAAAAAACAAGCTACAACAAGCAGTTACTGGTAAAACTCACTTTTTACCAATGTATTTTCTACTTATTGTAACTTATTGATTTTAAATTACTTTTTTAAAGAGCTAAAAAAAAAGGGGGTAAATACCCTTTCTGTAGCTTTACCAGTTGGGTACTGTTGCTTTAGTACTTAATCCATAAGTACTGAAACTGCCCTGCTGTGGTTGTGCTACTGGTTGTTGATTAATGAGCAATGAAAACTCTCGCTCTCCACTTAAGCTTTTCATCTTTATGTACGGCAAGTCTTTTACTACAGGGTTAGAGTAATGAGCTTTTGCTTCCTCTAAAGATACTCCCTTCTCTTTTGCATAGCTTTGATTCTGCTGTTTCTGTGCTTCATCAAAGCTTATTCCTTTTCGATTAGCTAAACGTCGTGTCAGCTTTTCCATGTTTAGATTAGGACGGTAGCGTGCTACCTGCAAATACTCACTGACATGAGTTGGCACTTCTTTGATGCTAGTGGTGTGAACGTAGTCTGCTAAGCGGCTAAGCCAATGCGCTAAGTTAAGCTGCTCTAAGGCAGCTTGACTATTAGCAAAAACACGTAGCTTGCCACCTAAAACAGCAATAGTTTTTTTAGCCTTATCAAAGCAATGATACTCAGGAAAACTTACGCCAATATCTACCGTTTTATCTGGATTTTGTTGCTCTACCAAAGCTAGATGTAGCTGTGTGTAGAGCTTGCTCCAAATAAAATAAGGTGAAATTTCTGGCGTTTTTATAATGGTTACTTCTTGATAAAAACGCATAGTACTTTACTTCCCTTTATTTCGAAGACTTACTAAAGACACCACCACGAATTAAGTTGCCTGTTACAAAAGCTTGCTGTTCTAGTGATAGTTCGCCGCCATTAACCCAGTCAACCATTGTTGAATAAAGGTCGCCTTCTTTTTTATTTTTACGAAAAGCATCACCTATTTGAGTTACTGCACCAAATGGTTCAATAGCAATTGGCTGGCCTTGTTCAGCATAACGCTCGTACCAAGTATCTATAGTGCGAATGGCATTACCAATTTTTACGTTGTGTATAGCCGCACAATTATCTAAACGAAATAAGGATTTACCTTTTTCGCCCATATTCATTTCCTGAGAAGGAAACACATGCTGTTGATGACCAAGTTTTACAAAAGCATCGACCTCAATAAGAACAAAACTTTGCTCGTCGCCTTTTAATCCTTCTGAAATTGCTGTTGCCAGCTGCTTTAACTCGGCATTATCACTTGATTTATCAAAATCATTTAAAGAGAAATCATAAGCATTAAAAGTAAAGGTTTGGTCGGCTGCTTTTACAAGGATTTTAATCTCTTCAGCACCAACACGGTTACGCCATAAAAAACGACCATTTGCTATGTTATATGCATAGCGATAAGCAAGGATTTCAACCCCTTCCCCTTGCTTAAACTCGTCAACTTTAACTTGTATTGCATTACTAAAAGTTGGTGAATTACAACCAAATGGCTTACCTAAGTTACCCACCACGCGCATACTAAAGCTAACCTTTAGCGTGTCATGCGCTAATGGCAAGTTAGCATCATCACTGTCTGACGATACTGGGTTGGGCTTTACCTTATCAGAATCACTTGTACCGTGTGCGCTTTGTGTGGAGCGGTTTTGACGCTTGGTGATGGGGATATCTTGCCACTTTTCTTTAGTACCAACATCTTCCCATTTACCAGAAAACATTAAAGCATCCGATGTTTCTAGTTTGCGTTCAAAAGCTAACATGCTAGGTAAATCAATTTTCATAGGTATTCCCTCTTTGGATTTAAAATAATAGTTTTATTAGTAATAAACATCATCGCTGACGGGTTCTGTCTGCGGTTCTTTTTGCTTTACCGTACTTTGCTGGCATAAATACCAACCTTCCTCATAGGTATAGTTCCAGACACTTGCTTGCCATTGCTCTTCCTTTTTTAAGTGGTGCACACTTTGCCACTCACCTATAGAATGCACAGCTTCAGTAAAAACCAATTCGGTTTCAGCATCCCTTGCGCCATCAATTTCACCGGCTGGAAAAACTTGACTAATCGCCTTGTAGCCTGTCATTAGCGGTACTAAATAGCCTGTTTGAGGTTTTTTAACGTACTCCCAATTAGCATTGGTTTTGGTACTAGGCGTTAGATAGCTTTGCCATTGTTCTAAGATCTTCGCATTTGCACTTTCTTGCTGATTGGCAAAGTAGCTAACTAGCTCCTGCGGAATGGCTTCCTGTGTATAAGGTAAGGTTTTATGTTCAAGCCAAATTTCATTTAATTCTGTAAATTTCTCACTTTGGCTAGCTAAGGCTGCTAAGTGCTTATCGATTAAATCGCACTCAGGTCTTGCCACTTGTTTTAAGGCGACAAAATCAAACCAGGCATCTAAAAGCTCTGTTTCTGGGTTGGTTTTTTGCAAGCTGGAAAATTGCTCTGCTAGATAAGCAGACCTATCTTGCAAGACAAAACCTGGCAAAAGCTTGCGACGTAAACTTCTTTGGTTCTCTTCTTCGGCTAAATCTATTAGCTCTATATTTTTTATAGATAAAACCGTGCCACCGGCTAGGCGTTGAGTTTGACTGGCATCATTAATAAAACGAATTAGCTCTTCTTCTAACCCGCCTAAATAGCCTTCAACAGGTATTAATAAAGAAACGGTCAGATTCATTTTCGCTTCTTCAATAACAGGTGGCGTTTTTCGCATATTTGCTGGCGTTGTAGAACTTAAATAATGGTTGATTTTATTTTGTGAAAAGCGGGTGTTTGAACCATCCTTATAGGCATGAATATGCTGTTCATGTGCAATAACAGCACAGCCTGCTAAATTGATATTGCTTAAATCACTACTTAATTCCAGCTTTCTACTTAGATTATGGCTAAAGCCTAAAAAATGCGTAATAGCAGGAAAGCCCCAAGTAAAGCCAGACACGGCATTTGCGTTCTGTACTTTTATCCTTTCTATTAATAAATACTGACTCATTGTTCGACTCCTGCCGTTAGATTTTTAAGGTCCAACTCTTCTCTAAAATTTGCTGTAAACAGCTTGCTCCACAATTTGGAGTGTGAGTCTGTTGGTGTGAATTGTTTATCTGCTTTTCTTAGCTGGTTGTTTAACCAAGCTGCAAAATCTTGGGCAATAATTGCTTGCCAAGCACTCGCGGCTTTTAACGCTGCAAACTCTTCATCATCGCGGTAACAATCTAATAATAATTGGTGTTCCACTTTGAGCTTAATACCCTCAGTTGCAGTCCACCCTGCAGGTAAGGTTTGAATGGTTTTAACATAAACTAATACTTCATCGACTAGATTTTCTAACCACTCTTCCACCCAACGCATACGTTTAGGATTTTTTATGCTCAACTGCAAATTTTCAAAGCGTGTTAAAAAGTCTGCTAAGTATTGAATAGTTTCTTGTACTTCGTAGTTTCTTGATAACTCATAAAAGAAGCTAGTTGTATAAATTGGTGGTTTAACTTGTGAGTGCCAAACAGGTGGTTGACATGAATACAGCCCTAAACGACCACCACGTTTACCATTTAATTGAGAGGCATTACCGTGGTTACTAGCGGTAACGGAAATACTGGCACGGTTAGGAAAATTGAAATAAGTTTCATCAGAGTATTTTTTGGCGCCTCTTAACTTAAAGCTTTCATCACTATTACGGCGTGTAAATTCGAATAATGCTTGGGCTTTTGAAGAGGACACTAGGTTGCAGAGCAGATGATAGTTATTACTTTCTATGCTTGTTTCATTAAGAGGAAAGTACACCTGTTTTAGTAAAAAATGTGCTCTAGGTGCGCCATCATTTAGTGCGGCTGCAAAACCCAAATTCCAACTTTGTAGCTGTTCATTATTTTCTGAAAACTCTGTAAGCAAGCTTGTTTCTGGATTGCTAAATTGGCTAGCCAGCTTTTCACCATTTCGCTCTAGCTCTAATAGCTGATAAATAGGTGCATATTGGTTACCCCTCACTGCACCGTCTATTGCAGCATTATTTAAGCTAGAAGTTGTTAGCTGTGTTGTTTTTTCTGCTTTAGATGTGTCAAAAAAAGCAGGGCTATCAATAGCCGAGTGGGTTAGCTTAGGTACATGGGTGGCAAAACTTACATTCTTCGCGTTGTCTGCTGCCCAAGTTAACCAAACAGCAGGACTGTATTTGTTTTTAAGTTCTTGCTGCTTATTGTTTATTTCACTATTAAGCTCGTCAAAGTTAAGGTCTGTAGGTCGCTCATTAAAACCCTGTAGTTTGGTGAGTTGTTCTTGAATAAAGTCAGTTTCATTTTGTTCTGCTGCTTTTTTGTTCCTACGGGTATCAAATATAAATGCCAGCTCTTCATTTACCAGAAAGCCTTGTTTGTCATAAGCTTCACCCAATGTTTTTAGTGAATCCTTTAGGTATTTAGAAAAGTCTGCTTCATACTTCTCTTCTAAAAAGTCGATTATGATAGCTTGCCAGCTTGGTACGCTATTTAATTCTTCGTCAGTCATTATCTAGCCTCTTGATAAATGCCAAAATTATTAAAGTATTTGTATTCGTTTATGTCGTTCTTGTTGTAGCTGATAAGCCTTAGCTCACCAAAACGTAGGGATGCTTTTTCATCCGTAATTGCAAAGTCTGTTGCTAATGCTGCATAAATTTTCTGTGCATTTAAGTCAAGCCAAAAGCTAAACCCCTCAGCTAGCTGAGTATTTTCCTCATCAACAATAGCAATCCCTGCGCTAGAAATAGCCCCTAACTTTGGTGGGTAAACGGCTTCATTTTTCCACTGCCACTTAAGCTCATCACTTTCTAAAACCAAATATAAAGCTTCATCTTTTGCTGACTTTCTAAAGGGCTGCATATTTTGCAAAACACCACACCAGTGCGCTTGCTCGTTCCACCACAGTTTTGCCGACTTCGAATTTTTAAATAGTTGTTCCAATAAAGCTTGATGCTCTAATGCCACGAGATTATTTTTTGGATCCTGATCGGTTTTAATCACTCGCTCAACGGCATTTATTTGCTGGTATTGCTGTTCAACTAGCACTTTAGATAACTGGTGCTCTACCATCTTTAGCCCTAGGTTTTCTAACTCAAAACCTGGCCGGTTAAAGCAACGCTCACTGCCTTTTAATTGTTTTATATTCTGGTTAATCAGAAAAATGTTTTCTTGCACTGGCGTTGTATCTCTATGGCGTAGCACGCGTCCTGCTATCTGAATAATTGAGCGCATCGAGCTGGGCTCAATTACTGCCCAATCATAATCATGGTCGCGCCCTACTTCTGCTACAGGTGATGCAAGCACGATAAACAATTGGTTTTGAGCTTTTGTTTCTGCAACTAGTTTTTGTAAATCTTTCGGAGGCCAGCTTTCTTTACGGTTAAGCACGCGGTCTAATTGGCTCTCTAAATAAGAACGCACTGCTAACGGGTAACGGCTATGATAAACACATAAATGAATATGCGTATTTTCAGGTAAAGCCAACTTGGTTAATTCTTTAGCCACCGCCACCATAGGATTAATATTTGCCATACGAACAAGGCCAATAGACACTTGTTTACTGGCTATTTCTACGTGGTTGTTTTGATGCAGGTTTAGCGCACCTTGAAGAACAGTATGGGCAAAATTAGCGTATATATTTTCGGTAGGTGTTAAGTTTTCTAACAACTTGGCACGATGCTTAACTAAAGAGTTCTTTTTCAAGAACTCGACACGTTTAACCACATATTTTTCATGCTGGGCTTTAAAGTTAGAAAAATCTTGAATCTCTGCTGTAACTGCTCCGCCTTTGGTACGTTCATCGAACCATGCACAATTTATTATGCCGTTCCAGTTAGCAATATTTACCTTGGCATATTCTGCCCAACCTGCTTGGTAGGCTTGAAAAGCTGCAAAAGCTAAGTCCGGTGGCATGGTTGCTGTAGAAAGCAAAACACGGCTACCTAGCATTCCTGCCCAATACACCAAACGACACAAAGCCGGTAAGTCATCTAGGCCAAAATCGTCTGGCTCGTCTATTACCAAATCTGAGGTTAATAGCCGCAGCATAGGGCCAATTTGCTTGCCGCCCCTAGTGCCATCAGTTGCTGGAATAAGGTGGTCTATAGTGCAAACCAAGGCAGGTGCTTGTAATAACTTTTCAATACGAGGGTTGTTTTTTGTCCATTCATATAAGCTGTGTTCTATGCCTGAACGTTCGTAATCTATAAATAAATCGTGGTCTAAATAGTCCTCGTTTGACTCACTCCCCGTGCCAAATTCAGCTTCGGGCTCTTGCTTATTTTGTTCATTTTCAAATAAGGCTTTAGATGCCGAGCCACCCACAGCGATAGCTAGTTGGCCTTCGTCTAACTCTAACTGCTTGCGATACTCTCTACCGGTCTGCAAAGTCAGCGTTCTTAAACCTAAGGCTACAGTGAATCGGCAATCTTGCGCCTGCTCGGCTAAAGCGTACATTATTTTGGCGTTCGCTAGTGTCTTTCCTTTACCTGTTGAGGCCATATTAATGCCGAAAAAACCTTGTTTTTGGCTGGACTCACTGAGTATTTTAGCTTCTTTTTGTGCTGCAACCTGCCAAGCAAATTTTTCATTAGGCACTTTGGTGCTTTTCAAAAAAACATTATCTTCGATTACTTCTAAACTGCTTTTCAGCCTTGGTAAAGCAGAGCTAATATCCAGCGCATGCTTTGATACGCCAATTAAATGCTCATCAAGTTGTTGCTTTAACTCTTTTGTTTCACGGTTGGTGTTGGCATATACCCCATAGTTAGGACTTTGCCATTCTTTAGTAGGCTCTTCTTTTGCCGAGTAATGGTGGTCTGCCAACATTAAAATCATGCGTGCTAAATGGCTGGTAAACAGCTCCTCATGCAATAGGCTGCGGCTGTTTATTTGTTTAATATTTTGTAGGGCTTTATCTGCTGCTTTAATAGCTCTTAGCCGCCATTTAGTACTTTTGTAAGGCAAACCGTCACTATGAAAAGTCCAGTTTTCATCTAGTAGGTTTTGGCTCGCTGCATCACAAAAATTATAAGAGTTCCAGTGAACTTTTAGCTCCCCCTCAAACCAAGCTTGAAGCGGAGTTATTTTATTTTGGATTAATTCAGCAGGCGGTCTTTCAGGTTTTAACCCTTTTTTCCAATGTGGCACAAAAGGTAGTTTGTGGTGGCTAAGTATTAACCACCCCACTAATTGCGCTAAAGGTGGCAAACTAGCAAGCGGATTGTTGCTTTCTTTGTTAATGCCGTCTTGATATATAGCGTCAGCATGGTTTTTATTTATTTCTGTGAGGGTTGTTAGCCACTGTTCATCCGTTTTGTCGCCCACAAATGCTTGAAATATTCTTAGCGATACCCACTCATGCCTAACAGGTTCGTATTTATTCTTACCTTCACCTCTTAGCTTTTGCTGAAACAAAACATTCGCTTTACCAAAATCATGATATAGCGCAGCTATAGCGACAGCATTTTTCATTAGAGCTAAACTCTGCCATTTCTCTTTATCCATAAACTGCTCAATATCACCTTCGGTATAATTCACCGGCACATAGCCTTCTGCACTAAACGCATTTCTTCTTCCTACTACCCATAATAAATCGCTGCGCGAACGAGAGCGTATCCAGTGGCAGCTGACGGCTGTGTTTTTGCTGGCTGTTTTACGCAACAATTTTCTTACTGCCTGCAAACCTTCTTCTGTGATTACTGTTTGCCAGGTGTTGTCGCCAATGCGGTTGGCAAAGGCATCGAGTACTCGCCGTGTTTTAGCTAAAGCATTTTTTTCACATTGAGAAACAAAAAGCACCATCATAATGAATCACCCTCTGCATCTTGCACGGCAGTAGGTGCTGCAAACTTAAACGTAATTCGCTTAACTTCATTGAACATGAAGTCTAGTGCCTTATGGTTAGTAAAAGCTTGTAGGCATTGCTGGCGAAACTCTTGTTCCGTGGATTTTTCTTTGGCGCTTATAAATGCCCAAGGCAAAATAATGGCATCCTTTATTAAATCAGCCACATCAAAGACTAAAGCGCCACGCCTTGTTTTACCGTGCATCACTGCAAAGCCGTGAGGTATGCCTAACACCCATAAGGTTGTAGCAGCTAAGCCATAAGCTAAGTAATTGCCGTGGTTTAAAAACCCATTAGCTTTATCTGTAGCTTCACGCTCGCGACTAAAACCTTGGTGGTTGGTATTGCTAGCAGCAAGCCTATAAAGCTTTTTGGTAAGTTCAGCTTCAAGCTGTAACAGTTTCCCCACGCGGTCTGCTTTATCTATTTGCGATACAAAGCTTTCCAACAGCTGAGCGATGGCCGGATTAGTTGAATCGAAGCCTTCTAGCCTTAAGTCTTTGTCTTTAGCCCAAGTTTTTTGCAAAAAGCCTAAGCGTGCTTGTTGAAGCTCTTTAGCAGCAGCTAGGCGTTTTTGTTCGTCAAACCAAAAACTTAACCAAGCTTGCACATATTCAGTGGGGCGATATTCACTTTGGGGGGATAACCATTCTATTTCGCTAGCCATTAATAAGGGGGTTCCGCCGCCACCACTGAAGCCAACAAGCACGCCTGCCTGAGCCAGCATTCGCATGGCCGCTTGAGTAATGGAGGTTCCCGTACCTAGTAATAAACAAGTAGTGTTGGCTATAGGGATGTTGTAATAACTGTTTTGCTTGTCATCTTCAGTAAGGTAGAGCACACGCCCGTCTTTTTGCATTACACGGCAGTATTGCAGGTAATAAATATTGGCACGCTTTGAGTGCAGGACAGCCTTCAGATCTGAAGCAGTTAAATCATCCATGTAGCTTTACCCTTGTAGAACTATTTTTATAAGTTAAAGACACTTTGCTATTAATGAAACTAAATAGCAACACTGTACAAAAACACCGTAATCAAACTTGACAGTGTTTGGCAGGTTTGCCCTCTTATCAGTTAAATAACCACTTTTCTATGTCGTTTTTGTTGACGATGATGAGTTGTTGCGCCTTAGCGTCGGCTTCATAAATGCGGGGGTTTATATTTAAAAGCTGTAGCTTATAACTGACTAAACAGCCGCGAGTATGGATCTCTAGTTGTCCGTCGTGCATGTCGTACTCGTGCTCGAGTACTTTGCGTTGCGACTCGCTGAGGCGTGGATCGGGGGCGATTAAAATGCGGACTTGCGTGTGCCAAGCTTCATCATCACTGGCAGAAATAAGGCTTTTATCTAGTAGCTCGGCAGCTCCTTGAAAGCGCGCCAGAACAAAATCTCTAAAGCTTTTACTTTTTTCGCACCAAGCACGCAAATGCCAGCGCTGGCCAGTATTGACCAGATGGTGCGGCACGATAATGCGTCCCTCGTCATTGGGGTTGCTAATAGAAACATAGGTGACTTCTACACGCCGTCCTTCGCGCAAGGCTTGCATCAACGGGCGCATAAGTTCAGGAGTGATGGGACGTCTGGGCGGCTCTAGGCATATATTGGCGGGGATAGCATCGTGATGTGCGCTCTGCCCTGTTACCCAGCTAAGGTATTGCCCCACGTCACGATTGATGTGCCGCGGAAAAAACTTATTGGTCGGGCGGTAGGTTTTTTCACTGCCGTGGTAACGCAAAGCTTCTGGATTTTGTGCGAGAAACGTCCGCATCCGCTTGCTTGCCTGCTGGCGACTGATAACGTGGATGCTGGCTAGTTGCGCTGGTTGCACGCGACCTTCCCAATAAGCTAAAAGCTCCACCAACCAAGCAAAAGAGTCGTGTTTAAAATCGCTCATTAGGTAACTGCTCCTTCAGTGTGTGGATGTGCTTTAGCAGAGCTTACTGATTAACCACGCTTCGATGCCAGTAGACTTTTAAGTGGTGCGGGAAGGATATTGTGGAATTTCTGGATAAGACGCTGCTCGTACTTTTGCCAAAGAATGCCTAAGTAAATGAGACTCAGACCCATAGCGGTTAGGGCGACAGGAAACATCCAGCTGTCTTTAAAGACGCTGAATGCCAGATGCCCAAGGTAGCCGTACGCACCTAACGCACCGCAAACTACAAAGATGCGGCGCACCAATAATACGCCAACACAGATCATGAACAAGTTGGTGCAGAAGTACATGAATTTGGCCAGTTCGCTGTCTGAGTGTTGCATTGATAGACCGCCCCAAAAGGCCAACACGCCAAACAGGTAAATCCAAAAGGCATAGTCGGCTGTGTGATGCGCACGAATATCAACCCACACGGCCAGCGCAATCATTAGTAACCCTGTGTACATCGAAACCTGCTGCCGCAACTCCCAAGTAATTGCGCCTCCGCCAATGATGGCAACGATGTCCATGGACATATACCACAGGGTGAAGGCAATCGGCATGATCAGGAAGGGGTATTTATAGCGCCAAGCAACAATCACCCCCACCGCTAACGTGCCCAACTCCATGTACAACCAATGCCATTTAACGTAGCGGTGATAGTCGCGGTACTGGCTTTCATCCGGCCATAGTCCAAGCCAATGCTGTAGGCCGTAAATAGCCAACGGGGTCATACAGACGACAAAGGTGGCAGTAATGCCAGCGGGGATGCTGAGCTGCCTGCTTGCGAAGTGGTTGGTAAGCTTTAAACCAACTCCAGCATAAAGCAGCGATAAAAAGAAGATGCCCGCGCCACCAAAAGACTCCCAGCCAAGGTTCATAAATAAGGTCATCGCGCCAATGGCCATCAGCCCGCCCAAGTAATACAGCACATGGGTAAAGGTAAACCGAGGCACATCAGCCGTTTGCCGCTGTATGAATTCAATCAGAGAATCGGCTTGAGTTGCCGAGAGAATACCGTGCTCGACAGCGCTAGTGAGTTGCTTCCGTGTTATTTTCATATCCTTTTGACCTCATTAGTTAATGTCGCGTGCCCTGCTGGAGATGGAGCAGTTTGTGCGCCAAGCCGCTTTAGGCTGAGTCAGGATTACATGGCCCTTTTCAACAACTGCTCCACTACTTCCGGGTCGGTTTCACGACGGATTTGATTAAATAGCTGCTGCGCTTCGGGGTAGTTACGCATTAATAGCGCCAGCCATTGTTTTAATCGGCCCGGTGCTTGGCGCGGGGTGACGTTGATGCGCACTCGCTGCCAAAACTCCTGTATCAGCGGCATCAAGCCTTCCCAAGTTAGTGGCTGATAAGATTCGCCACGCTGTAGCGCTTGGATTTGCCGCGCCAAATCCGGTTGCGTCACCAATCCCCGACCAATCATCACAGACTGCACGCCACTGACTTCGCGGCAACGCAACCAGTCCGCCACCGACCACACCTCGCCATTCGCCATGACTGGCACATCCACCACGTCTTGAATTTTGGCAATCCATTCCCAGTGCGCTGGTGGTTTATAACCGTCTGTTTTGGTGCGTGCGTGCACCACCAGTTGTGCAATTCCGCCCTGCGCCAACGCGCGCGCGCAATCTAGCGCAGTGTCTGTGTTGTCATAACCCAAGCGCATTTTGGCGGTGAGAGGTGTGTGTTTGGGTAAAGCGGCGCGCACTTGTTCAGCAATACGAAATAGGCGTTCAGGTTCTTTCATCAAAATCGCACCGCCTTTGGATTTATTAACAGTTTTGGCGGGACAACCAAAGTTTAAATCCACGACAGAGGCACCCAGTTGCGCTACTTGTGCGGCATTTTCAGCCAAGCAAACAGGATCAGAACCCAATAATTGCACGCGCAGTTGTGTGCCGCTTGCCGTTGCGCTGCCCTGCTTTAGTTCGGGTGCAATGCGTTGAATGATTGACGGTGGTAGCAGCGTGTCGGTGATGCGGATAAATTCGGTCACGCACCAGTCGATACCGCCTTGGCGCGTGAGCAGGTCGCGCATCATGGCATCGGCTAAGCCTTCCATGGGGGCTAAAGCAATTTCCACTGGGTCAGTCCTTATCCAAATCACGCCAAGCTTTGCCGTAACCGGCCAAAAACTCTTCAGGCATGCGCTTTGGGCGACCGGTGGTAAGCTGCACACAAACAAAGGTCGTGCGGGCGCGCAGCAAAGTAGCGCTATCGGCAGGACGAATCAGTTGAAACAGGCGATCCATTTTTAAGCGATTATCGGGCGCAACAATCCACGTGCCCATGCACAGCTCTTCGCCCAAGTAGGCGCTGGCTAAGTAATCAATTTCATGGCGCACTATTGCCATGCCACGGTCCAATTCTTGGTAGCGTTTGACATCCAAGCCCAAGCTTTGTGAGTGCTGCCACGCGCAATCTTCCATCCACTGTACATAGACAGCGTTATTGACGTGGTTTAGCTCGTCGATTTGTTCAGCACTTGCTTGAAACTTGCTTTGAAATGGCGCAGGCCAATCCCATTCTAAACACATACCAAACTCCTCGCTAACTCCTGCGCCTGTTGCGCCAAGGCGGTTATTTGCCGCCAATCATTAGCCCGCACCAAAGCATCCGGTGCCAACCAGCTGCCGCCACAGCAAATCACATTGGGTAGCTTAAGAAAGCTCAACAGGTTATCGAGCTGAATACCGCCTGTAGGACAAAATTTGATATCGGTAAAGGGGCCTTTAAAGCTGTCCAGTAACTTTAGGCTACCTTCAAGACTGGCAGGAAATAGCTTTAGCGTACGATAGCCATGCTCCATGGCGTGCAACACCTCAGAAGGCGTCATTACGGCGGGCAAATAGGGTAATGCGCTGGCTTGTGCAGCGTCTGCCAATTGCGGCGTAAACCCTGGGCTTACGGCAAATTGCGCGCCTGCTTGCTTGGCCTGTTCAAACTGCTCTGCTTGCACCACAGTCCCCACCCCCACTAGAAGCTCTGGCAGTTGTTGACGCAAAGTCGTGACCACCTCAAGCGCCTGCGGTGTTCTTAAGGTGATTTCTAAGACCTGCACACCTCCCTGATGTAGCGCTTGTGCCAACGCAATCGCTGTATCGGGCTGGTTAACCACTAAGACCGGTAATACGGGATAAGCCTTAGCGAGTATCTGCTCTATGCTGTGCATCAATTATTCCTTAACCACAGTATGGGACAGTGGCAGCAACCCCTGCTTAGGGCTGCTTTTTACGCAAGGGTGCATGACCGTCATCGCTAAACACGGCCGGTTTGCTGGGTGCGCTGCGGGGTCTATTGGGTTTTTTCGCTGCCTTTTTCTTAGCTCCGCCTTTAGCCGTGTTTTTTTTCTTTTTCACGCCAACGGCTTTACCCGAGCTTTTTACTTTTTTCGGACCGTGATAACCGCCCTTCAAGCCCGGCAGTACGCGCTTTTCGAACTCTTGCTTAAGGTAGCGCTGAACACTGGACATCAAATTCCAGTCCAAATGTTCAATCAGTGAAATCGCTAAACCTTCATTACCACTACGCCCCGTACGGCCAATACGGTGTACGTACTCGTCACCGGAACGCGGCATATCAAAGTTAATTACCAGATCAACTCCTTCAATATCCAATCCGCGCGCTGCTACGTCTGTAGCTAACAGTACCCGCTCACTGCCCTGACTAAAACGCAGTAACGTTTGTTTTCTTTCTTGCTGATCCTTTTCACCATGCAAAACAAACACACGAAAATCTTGAGCGCGCAGGCGGCCATACAGCTTATCTGCAGCGATGCGTGTATTGGTAAACACTATGGCTTTGCGATAGGTTTCATTGGCCAGCAACCAAGCCAACAGCTGCTCTTTGTGTGCAAAGCTTTCTGCTGTGATGAATTCCTGCCGTGTAGATTCGCTTAGTTGTGAAACTGGATTGAGCATTAAATGCACAGGCTCATGCAATAGGCTCTGGGTAATTTCACGCAGTACACGCCCTCCGGTGGTGGCAGAAAACAACAGCGTTTGTTCACGCAGCTCACAGGCTTTGATGATGGACTGCATCGCATCCGCAAAGCCCAAGTCCAGCATGCGATCTGCTTCATCCAGCACCAACCAGCGCACTTCTTTAGCAGGAAAACTGGCGGCTTCAATATGCTCTAGCAAGCGTCCCGGAGTGGCCACGATAATTTCTGGTACACGACGCAACTCGGCGGCTTGCTCTCTAAAACCTTCACCGCCAATGAGCATGGTGGCTTTGATAAAGGTGAAACGTGCAAAACGCTCGATTTCATCGGTAATTTGTCGCGCCAACTCGCGCGTAGGTACAATAATCAGTGCACGGGTTGCGTGGGCGCTTTCTTCTTGGTTTAGCAGGTGCTGTAATATCGGCAACACAAAGGCGGCTGTTTTGCCACTACCGGTCTGCGCTGTTACACGCAAATCGCGGCCTTGCAGAGCAACCGGTATGGCTTGTTTTTGCACCTCTGTTGGCTCACTAAACTCCAACTCAGCCAGCGCTTTTAATAGACGCTCGTGTAACCCTAACTCTGCAAACATTGGCAACCCTAAAACATAATTAATCGAACACGGAATCTTACATGAAATTGCTGGTGCTGTATGAGATTGACGAAGATTTAATTAGCTTCGCTTAGCCGCCGCAGACAGCATATAAGCAGAAACCGGCGCACTAATGACCAAAAATAACGTTACCAACAATTCGTGCACCAACAAGCCGCCATGCGCGAAACTAAAATAAATCATGGATGCGATCAGGATTCCGCCCACACCCAAGGTGGTAGCTTTAGCGGGGCCATGCAAGCGCATGTAAAAGTCTTTAAAGCGAAACAGGCCAATCGAGCCGACCAAAGCAAAAAAACTACCGACCAGCAGAAAGAAACACACCACTAGCTCAACAAAAAAAATCATGACTCACCCTAATCAATCACATCACCGCGCAGAATGTATTTACTGATCACCACCGTGCTGAAGAAGCCAAACAGCGCGATCAACAAAGCGACCTCGAAAAACAATCGGCTATCCAGCGCCATCCCAAATAAAATCAAAATAGCTAAACCGT
>JAAYGA010000249.1 GCA_012727935.1 Pseudomonadaceae bacterium
ACAGGTTGATCCGGTTAAGAAGGCAGCCGTTTTGGGTGCAGGTATTATGGGTGGTGGTGTTGCTTATCAATCGGCTTCTAAAGGTACGCCGATTATGATGAAGGACATTAACGAAGCAGCCCTTCAGTTAGGTTTAAAAGAAGCCAGCAAATTGCTAGGTGGTCAGCTAAAGCGCAAACGCATTACTGCTGAACAAATGGCAGAAGCTTTAGGCCGTATTCGTCCTACACTTTCTTACGGTGATTTTGGTGATGTAGAGCTAACTGTTGAAGCGGTGGTAGAGAATGCCAAGGTTAAAGCAACTGTTTTAGCCGAGCTAGAAAACCATGTGGCTGAGGATGCGATTATTGCTTCTAACACTTCAACCATTTCGATTAACAGCCTAGCTAAAAACCTAAAGCGCCCAGAAAACTTCTGTGGCATGCACTTTTTCAACCCAGTGCACCGTATGCCTTTGGTGGAAGTAATTCGTGGTGAAAAGTCATCTGAAAAAGCCATAGCGGCAACAGTGACCTACGCTAAGCAAATGGGTAAAACCCCCATTGTTGTGAATGATTGCCCAGGCTTTTTAGTGAATCGTATTCTTTTCCCTTACTTTGGTGGTTTTATTGGTCTAGTTGAACAGGGCGCAGATTTCCGCCGTGTTGATAAAGTCATGGAAAAATTTGGCTGGCCTATGGGTCCTGCCTACTTATTAGACGTGGTGGGCTTAGATACAGCTGTTCATGCTAATGAAATTATGGCTGAAGGCTTTCCTGACCGTATGAAGCGTGATGGTAAAACGGTGCTTAATGCTATGTACGATGCTGGCCGTTTAGGTCAGAAAAACTCGACGGGCTTCTATAAGTACGAAGAAGACCGTAAGGGTAAGCCGCAGAAGAAAAATGATGAAACCACTGATGCGCTAATTCAGCCTTTAGTAAAAGCTAATGAAGAGCTAACGGATGAGCAGATTGTCGCCCGTATGATGGTTCCTCTTTGCTTAGAAACGGTACGTTGCCTAGAAGATAATATTGTGGGTACACCTGCCGAAGCAGATATGGCGTTAATTTACGGTATAGGTTTCCCACCTTTCCGTGGTGGTGCGCTACGTTACATAGATGCCATGGGTGTGCAAGCCTTTGTTGACTTGGCTGATTCTTTAGCAGAGCTAGGTCCGCTTTATGCGCCGACCGATAAGCTACGTGCTATGGCTGCCAATAACGAACAATTTTATAGCTAAGGTTTTGTCACCGAATTCAGGAGAAGAACAATGAGTCTGCAACCACGTGATATCGTAATTGTTGATGGTGTACGTACTGCCATGGCTAAGGCCAAAAATGGTGCCTTTCGTAATGTACGTGCTGAAGAATTATCCGCCGATATTATGCGTGCCTTATTAACGCGTAATGCGGGTTTAAACCCAGCAGAAATAGATGACATTATTTGGGGCTGTGTTAACCAAACCCTAGAACAGGGTTATAACGTAGGCCGTAATGCGGCTATTTTGACCGACATTCCTAAAACAGTACCAGCACAAACCGTTAACCGCTTGTGTGGCTCTTCTATGAGTGCCATTCATATTGCTGGCGCTAACATTAAAGCTGGCTTGGGTGATATTTACCTAGTCGGCGGTGTAGAGCACATGGAGCACGTCAACATGATGCACGGCGTTGATGTTAACCCTTCGGCCAGTATGCAAAATGCTAAAGCAGCCATGATGATGGGCTTAACCGCTGAATTGCTCGGTAAAATGCACGGCATTACCCGTCAGCAGCAAGACGAAATGGGCGCACGTTCACACCGTTTAGCCCATGACGCTGCTATCAATGGCCGTTTTGATAACGAAATCATTGGTGTAGAAGGCCACGATGCTGAAGGTCGCTTAAAACTGATTCTTAAAGATGAAGTGATTCGCCCTGAAACCACGGTAGAAAGCTTGTCGCTGCTTAAGCCAGTGTTTGATCCACGCAGCGGTACTGTCACGGCAGGTACTTCCTCAGCCTTGTCAGTGGGTGCTTCAGGCATGTTAATGATGAGCTATGAAAAAGCGCAGGCGCTAGGTCTTAAACCAATAGCCAAGGTACTTTCTATGGGCGTTGCCGGTTGTGATCCTTCCATTATGGGTTACGGTCCTGTTCCAGCCACTAAGAAAGCACTAAAAGCGGCAGGCTTAACCATTGACGATATTGATATTGTTGAATTGAATGAAGCCTTTGCAGCACAAGGTTTGCCAGTGCTAAAAGACTTGAAATTAATGGATAAGATGGATGAAAAAGTTAACCTAAACGGCGGTGCAATAGCTTTAGGTCATCCACTGGGTTGTTCAGGTACACGTATTAGCACCACGCTACTTAATGTGATGCAGCAAAAAGATGCAACCCTTGGCCTAGCGACCATGTGTATTGGTATGGGGCAGGGTGTGGCTACAATTTTTGAGCGTGTTTAATTAAAGCTGCTTAATTACTAGCTACCTAGGCATGACTGCGTTAAAAACAAAAACCGGAGATTTAGGTCTCCGGTTTTTTTTATGGGCTTAGTTTTAGTTAGGCTATTTTTGCAAATCGGGTAAGTCTGCAAATAATTCTAAAGCTTCTGGGTTGGCTAAAGCATCTTGGTTTTTAACAGGGCGACCATGTACCACTTCCCTAACCGCTAGCTCTACAATTTTGCCTGATAAAGTGCGTGGAATATCAGCAACTTGAATAATTTTGCTAGGTACGTGGCGTGGCGTGGTTTCAGCTTTCACCGTGTCACGAATACGCTTGCGGATTTCATCATCCAGTGTAAAACCTTCCTTCATGCGCACAAAAAGCACTACTCGCACATCGTCTTTCCATTCTTGACCTATGCACAGCGCTTCTAACACTTCGTCTACCTTTTCTACCTGA
>JAAYGA010000250.1 GCA_012727935.1 Pseudomonadaceae bacterium
AAAGCTTCACTAAACGTTTACCGGCAACGTGGGTTTGGGTGGCATCAACAATGCTAGAGCGTGGGTCATGGTTAAAATCGACCGAAGCATTGGGCTCTTCTGTATAGCCCATAATGCCTTGTAAAGCGCCTTCGCTGGCATTACGCAAAAGTTGGTTTACCTCTGCAACAGTGGTATCGCGCTGCACACAAAGGGTTAAGTCCATAGCAGAAACGTTAAGGGTAGGAACTCGTAAGTGGGTACTGGCTATGCGCCCTTCTAAATGCGGCAGTAAACGATAAATACCTTTAGCTAAACCTGTTTCAACCGGAATAATAGAAGCCATAGCCGAGCGGGTTAAGCGCAGATCATTTTTATTGTAAGCATCGCTTACTGGCTGGTCGTTCATCACCGAATGGATGGTTGTGGTGGTAGCGTGTTCTATTCCAAAATTTTCATCGAGTAATTTAAGTAGGGGAATAACACAGTTGGTAGTACAAGAGGCGGCTGAAACAATGCGCATGTCAGGGGTTAGCTGATCAAGATTCACACCACGAACAATTGTAGCATCCACATCGGCTTCAGCAGGGTGAGAAAAAAGTAGGCGTTTAGCACCAGCCTCTAAGTGTAATTCAGCAGTAGCACGGTCTTTAAAACTGCCCGTGCATTCAAGCAGTAAATCAATATTTAAGTCTGCCCAAGGCAAGCCCTCGGGAGTGGCGCTACACAAAACACTAATGGGGTGGTTATCTATCCATAGCTGTTCATTACGTGTTTCTACCTTGCCAGGAAAGCGGCCATGAATGGTATCGTAGCGAGTTAGGTAAGCTAGGGTGTCTAAATCTGAAAGCTCGTTAAGTGCCACTAAGTCTAAGGCACGGCAGTCTTCACGCTCAGCCCAGGCGCGGAGGATACATTGCCCAATACGTCCGTATCCATTAATGGCTAGCCTAGGTTTCATTGGTTGAATTATCACTTTGTTAGAAATAAAAGCCTATTTTCACGTATTCAAGCCTAGGGCGCAAACTTGCTAGGGTATTTTTAAGGTGAAAAGACTTCACAGCGGTTACGGCCAAGGTTTTTTGCTTGATAAAGCGCCTCATCAGCTTGATTAAGTACTTCATCGCTTGAACCACCCTTGGCTGAGAGAGTTGCTATGCCGATAGACACTTGTATTGAACCAACAGGGTCTATCTGCGTTTGGGCAACCAGTTTACGCAACCTTTCAGCTATAGCCTGTGCGCTAGAGGTGGTCGTGTTTGGCAGAATTAATAAAAACTCCTCACCACCTGTTCTAGCTACTAGGTCTTCTTCTCTTGAGATTTGGCGCATCATTTTGGTTAGTTCAATTAAAGCCTTATCGCCAGCAGCATGACCAAAGGTGTCGTTAACTTTTTTGAAGTGATCTATGTCAACAGCTAATACAGAAAAAGAAATTTGCTTTTGTTCAAGCTGTTCAAGCAGTAGTTGTAAACTGCGCCGATTAAAAGCACCGGTTAAAGGGTCGGTCGCGGCATCTTCTTTTAACTGATTTATTTGAATATTTAACAAACTTAGCCCTTTTAACATGGCCTGCTTTAATTCTTTGCTTTCAAAATACCACGATCTAACTTTAGCTAAGTTGGAGTGGGCGCTAGGTGAATCCATTTCTTTAGCTGTGGTTGCTAGCTGGCGCAAAGGGCGAGAAATGTAGTTAGCCAGTAGCCAAATAATAAAAAAAGTAAATAATGCTAGGGGTAAAGTACGATAAACCACTCGCTTCATTAAATCGTCTAGCGAACTCAGTGTGGCGGCAACAGGACGCTGAGCAACAACACCCCAGTTGGTGGTTGTAATGGGTGAGAAACCAGCTAACATTTCAACACCTAAACTATTGGTTACTTGTGCTGACCCGCTGATGTTTTTAATAACACTATTTACAGCTTCATTGTTTTCAATATAAGAGCCAACACGTTTTGGGTTGGGGTGATAAATAATTTGTTTGTTTTTATCTACAACATAAATGTAAGAGCCATCTTGATGGAAGTGTTTTCCAAGTAGGTCATTAAGGATGCTCCGTTTTTTTAAGTAAATATTGCCACCAACATAACCCAAGTAATTACCTGAAGTGTCAAACAGAGGATAAGAAATTAGTATCAGTAAATTACCAGCAACTGATAGATAGGGTGTACTAACCAGCGGTTTTTTAGCCTCTAACGATTCTAAAGCACCTACGGCTAACAGTTTGCCACCTAGAATATTTAAAGTGTTGGGTGAAGCGGCTAGTGCAATGCCTTCTTTGTTAACAATAACAACCGAGTTAAAGCTTGATGTTTGTTGGTGTAGGCGCTCAGCTTCAGCCGTTAATAAGCTTTGGTTGTCTAGGTTTTTTTCTACAATTTTAGCGGTGTAGGCAAGTTGTTGCAGTGCTGCTTCAATAAAGTTGTTGGTAGCGGCTGCAAGTTTTTGCGTGTAGGCATGATTAGTTTCAAGTGTATGTTTTAAAAGTTGGTTTCTTTGCACCTGATAATTAGCAAAAAAGCCATTGGCAAGGGTAATAAAGGTAACAAAAAATGCCAGTAAAATAATTAGGTTTTTTAAATTAATTAAACGGAAGCGTGTAGATGTCAGTGGCATGGTTAGTCTATCCTTAAAAGCACTGTATTTTAGTATTTTACAGCTTTTTTATCTTCTAGTCTAACCAGCCTATTAATAATAAAATAATTAGCTAATTATTGTGCAGTCACACCGCCATCAGCAATAAACTCAGCACCTGTTGAATAACTGGAATCATCAGAAGCTAAAAATAAAACCAAGTTAGAAATCTCTTCTGGCTTAGCAATGCGCCTTAAAGGAATTTGTTTGGCAAACTCTTCTACTGCTGCCTTAGTATCGTCTTGCATTATCATAGGGGTTTCAATTACACCTGGGTGAACTGAGTTAACACGAATACCTAAAGGTGATAATTCTAACGCAGCTGCCTTAGTCATGCCACGCACTGCAAATTTGGTGTCGGTATAGCCAATTGCACCACCTACCAACCCGTTGATGGAAGAGATATTAACAATAGAACCGTTTTTAGCTTTTTTCATAGAAGCAACAACAGCTTTTATACCTAAAAACACTGAAACCTGGTTGATATCAACAATACGGCGGTAATCTTCTAAAGAGGTATCAGCTAAAGGTTTGGCCATAGTAATACCGGCATTGTTAACTAAAATATTAACAGGCCCAAAGTTTTTTTCTGCGGCTTCAATAACTTTTTTCCAGTCATCTTCACTGGTGACATTCTGTTTTACAGGCTCTTCGCATTTAAGGGTGTAGAAAAAATCTGACTAACTAGAAAAGGAGTCGGGGATCTTAGAAAATGTAAGTTCCCACACCAACAAAAACTAAGTCCCCCGACATGAACAATCTTACCTTTTCTAGCCCTAACCTTTCCAGCTTTTGCCAACTAAATAAACTTGGC
>JAAYGA010000251.1 GCA_012727935.1 Pseudomonadaceae bacterium
ACCGGTTTGGAAAAGATCTTAATCCAGTTGTACAGCGTCTTATCACTGATGCCTAAGCGCGTAGCAACGTCTACAACAGCATAACCATGGATGGTCACTTGGTTGACAGCTTCTTGCTTAAACTCATTTGAATAACGGTAGCCTGTGCTGATGTTTAAGCCCTTATGGTTGTTCATCTTTTTACCATAAAAAGTGTCGGGGTTAGTCAGGCCTTATCAGGCAGTATTAAAGAACCTATTGGGTTATTTCAGCTTATTAGTCGTTCTGAGAATCCTTTTGCTAACGAAATCATGGCATTGAAATTGATGCAGACGCTAATCAGCAAGGCTAGTGAGTTTAAACAGCCAGAAAAAGTAGAAAAAGATGAGATAGAGGTTATTGATCTTGCGAGAACAAAAGTTAAATTTTCAGAAGGCTACTCACTCCCCCCGAGGTTTTCTGATTTTGGTAGCGATCTCACTATAGAGGGTGAAGTTAATTTTCATAAGCCGCTGGCAGAAATAGCTAAACACCTTAAATCTCAAGATCCAGATACTGCTAAATTACAAAAAATTGCCCTTTGCATTAGGGCGGTGCTTGCAGGTACAAGTGATGCAACAGGTTTTGGTCAAGTGGTATCACCTAAGGCAGGTTATCGTGGCTTAAAATCGACTCAATACAAGCGCCAGCTTGGTTTGTACACAACACCTGATTCGCTAGGCGGTGATACTGCAGAGTTTTCTAGTTGGTTGACCACTTTGCTTGCCAAACTGTTGAGATGGCCTGGCATTCGTGTCAATGATCAAGGTTATAGCTGGCCGAGAGTACTGACCCTGGAAGCAGTAGAACAGCTTATTACAGAGCGACTGGGACTGTTTAAAGTAAACTACTGTCAGCTTTCAGGCATGCCAAGCTTGCCAGAGCGAATATCACCTAGTTGGGACAAGCAAAAAAGCAGTCTAACTGTAGCCATGGTGCAGTCTAAATTGCCGTATAAAGATGATTTTGCCCAGTACGGTAAGTTTTTAGATGATCCTAATTATCGCACCAAACATCGCCGTCATATCGCAAGGGTTGCGAGTTTGGTTATGCGCCATATAGAAGCGCAACACATAGAAAAACCTAATAACGGCGAGAGAGAGCAGGATATTGATCTTATTGTTTGGCCTGAGTTGGCTGTTCATAAAGATGATATGGACATTCTTATTCAGCTGTCTCGTAAAACCCATGCCATTATTTTTGCAGGTTTGGGCTTTATACAACAGGACGGAATTAAAGGGCCGAATAACTGTGCTGTATGGATAGTGCCAAGAAAACATAATGGCAATCAGAACGAAATTAAACGCTATCAAGGCAAGCATCATATGATGGCAGATGAAAAAAAGGCCAGTATCGAGCCGTGGCGTCCGTACCAGTTTATGCTTGAGTTAGTGCACCCTAAGTATCAAAATGAAAAAGGTTTTGTTATTACTGGTGCCATTTGCTTTGATGCCACAGATATTAAGTTGAGTGCTGATTTATCTAATAAATCAAACTGCTTACTTATTCCTGCCTTAAATCGTGATGTAAATACTTTCGACTCAATGGTTGAGGCCTTGCATTACCATATCTACCAGCCTGTCGTTCTGGTCAACACAGGCGAGTTTGG
>JAAYGA010000252.1 GCA_012727935.1 Pseudomonadaceae bacterium
GCCGATAGGTCGGCGCATACACAATCAGCTTTTTATTCTGCTTAATGTGCCGAATTTGCTTTATGGAATCTTGAATATAGCAGGGTAGCAGTGCTTCGGCCTGAGTTAAAAAATCATTACGCGGCAAGCCCGTGAGCCAAACTTGTTGGTAATTAAGCGGATAAAACATCGCTGCCATGGCGTAGCTGTCGATATCGGAAGAGGCGACTAACCCTGCGTAGTGTTTACGCTCTTGGGTGCGATGTTTCACGCGAGTTGTATACTTAAATGTTTCCTCGTTAGCAGTAAAAAACAAGCGCTTTAGAGCTATACCGTGCCACAAGTTAACAATAATCCTATTTTTGTTGCTCACTTTTAAGATACTGAACTGGTTATCAGCCCAGCGTAATGAAAACTCCATGGCTATAGAGTTTGTGAGAAAAACAACCTTACAGCGGAGCAGCAAAAAAAAGCCAGTTAAACTACCGTGGCGCACCACGCGATAGTTAGTAGCGTTCTCAATATACAAATTTGCCGACTGACCACGATAAAAAATAATTTTGTAGATACTCGCATCCGACTTGATCAACTCAAAAATAGCTCGCTGGTTTTCAGTGAATTGATCAGAACGAAGAGGATGAGTGCAGAATGCCCAGTAATCAGGCTTTTTGGGTGTGAAGAAATCGATAACTCTCCAGAAAGGATGTAATAGTTTAAAAATAATTGGCTTGACACCACGGCTAGCCATCAGTCAAAACGCTCCACAATCGCAGACATTAAATCCAGCGCCTGCTTGAGTTCGCGAACATGCTCAGCGCTAAGCATTCGCAAACTGTTGCGAATTTGCGTACTGGAAATGCCCTCAGTGCGCGGCAAATACACCACCTCACATAAAGAGCTCAAATCATCAAATTTACCACGCCAATCATCGCCCATTCCCAGAATATCTACTTGGTGATGCTTGATATCATCCGCTTTTTGCTCCCAGCAAGTTTCTGGGATAACCAGGTCGACACAGCTCAAAGCACTGATAATTTCAGCTCGATCGGCAAAGGGCACGATAGTGTGTTTGCCTTTGGTGGTGTTGAACTCATCCGTAGACACGCCCACCACTAAGCGACCGCCCAGAGCACGTAAACGTTGCAGTAAGCGCAGGTGGCCGATGTGGAATAAATCGAACGTGCCGTAGGTGAGGATGGTTTTCATATTAGAGTAAAAACGTTATTGGAAAGAATGGGTGTGATCTTACTGACACAAAGAACTCAGGGAATCATCGCAGAAGCAGGAGTTTCGAGTAATACTTTAAACACGGCTGCTCTGAAATGCAAAACAAGGTTAGAATAGCAACTTTGTATCGGCACAGTTGGTTTATTGGTTTAAGTATGTTGCGATAAAAGTGTGTGATTTTTTCTGATTATATGAGCTGTTTATATCTATCGTATAACATCATCTGCTCCAATTGCTTTAACTCACTTTGAGATGTAAGGAATATTTTTCGCATGCTGACTAATCAGACGGTCTTCATAACTGGCGGCACAGGGTCATTTGGTAACACTTTTGTCCCTATGACGCTAGCTAAATACAACCCTAAAAAAATCATCATCTTTTCGCGCGATGAAATGAAGCAGTGGGACATGGCGAAGAAATTCGTAGGTGATGATCGCGTCCGCTTCTTTATCGGTGATGTGCGCGACAAGGAACGCCTTTACCGTGCCTTAGATGGTGTTGATTATGTTGTGCATGCTGCAGCAACCAAGATCGTACCCACTGCGGAATACAACCCTTTCGAGTGTGTTAAAACCAACATCAATGGTGCGATGAATCTGATTGATGCCTGTATTGATAAGGGCGTGAAAGGCGTTGTTGCGCTCTCGACAGATAAAGCTAGTAGCCCCATTAACCTATACGGTGCAACTAAGCTTGTTTCTGATAAGATGTTTGTTGCGGGTAACTCCTATTCTGGCGAGCACGGTACTAAGTTTTCAGTGGTTCGTTACGGTAATGTAATGGGCTCACGCGGTTCTGTGATTCCATTCTTTATGTCTATTAAAGACACAGGTGTGCTGCCAATTACTGATGACCGCATGACCCGCTTTATGATTTCATTAGAAGATGCGGTTGATTTGGTATGGCATGCCTTTGATGACATGGTGGGCGGTGAAATTTACGTTAAGAAAATTCCTTCCATGAAAATGACCGATTTAGCTCGGGTTGTTGCTCCTGAGGCGAAGCAAGAAATCATTGGTATTCGTCCCGGTGAAAAGCTGCATGAGCAAATGATCAGCGCAGAAGATGCCTACTACACTTACGAATACCCAGAACACTTTAAAATTTTGCCTACCATCCATGGTTGGGCAACCTGTGCAAAACGTATTAAAGACGGTAAAAAAGTACCGGAAGGTTTTGTCTACGCCAGTGATAATAATACTGAGTGGATGAAAGACGAAGAGTTACAGGCTTGGCTTGAGCTAAGCAAAGGGGAAATTGGTAATATTTAGAAGTTAAATTATTAAAGGTGAAAATATGAAGTATACAACAGAACAAGAGAATTTCTGGGCAGGTGAGTTTGGTGACAACTATATCAATAGAAATAATTCTGAAAAATTGCTATTTAGTAAAGTTGCTATGTGGTCAAATATTTTAAGAAGCGCAAACTCAATAAAATCAGTGAAAGAACTAGGCTGTAATATTGGTTTAAATTTACTGGCTTTAAACAAACTCAATCCGGAACTCAAGCTAAGTGGTGTTGAAATTAATGCTGAAGCTGCAAGGCATGCTAAAGAGTTAAAAGTAGCACAGATTACAAACGGTACTATTTTAGAAGAAATCAATAGTGAAAAGTCTGACCTTGTATTTACTGCTGGTGTTCTAATACACATAAATCCAGATCATTTGAAATCTGTATATGATAATTTAGTTAATAACTCTAACCGCTATGTTATGGTTGCTGAATACTACAATCCATCTCCAGTAAATATTGATTATAGAGGAAATGAAGAAAGATTATTTAAAAGAGACTTTGCTGGCGAATTAATAGAACAGTATGGTTTGAAGCTTATAGACTATGGCTTTATCTATAAACGTGACAACTGGGCTCCGCAAGATGATATTACTTGGTTTTTACTAGAAAAATAAATTATGGAAAGTCAATTAATTCCCTACGGTCTTCAGGATATCAGCCAGCAAGACATTGATGCTGTTGTTGAGGTGTTGCAGTCTGATTTTTTAACGCAAGGGCCTAAAGTGCCTTTATTCGAAAAGACGGTCGCTGAACACGTTGGCGCAACACATGCACTCGCAGTAAATAGTGCAACTTCAGCTCTGCATATCGCTTGTTTAGCTTTAGGTTTAGGTGAAGGCGACTGGCTTTGGACAACGCCCATTACCTTTGTAGCCTCTGCAAACTGCGGCTTGTATTGCGGTGCCCAAGTCGACTTTGTTGATATCGATCCTGTTACCTATAACCTCTGCCCTAAAGCATTAGAGAAAAAGCTGATTGCAGCAGAGAAAACTGGAAAGCTACCAAAAGTAGTTGTACCGGTTCATTTCAGTGGTCAACCTTGTGATATGCAGGCCATCCATGCTTTAGCACAGAAGTATGGTTTTAAAGTCATTGAAGATGCTTCCCACGCCATTGGTGGTAAGTACAAAGACGAGTTTATTGGCAATTGCCGTTATAGCGACATCACCGTATTTAGCTTTCATCCTGTGAAAATCATTACCACCGCGGAAGGTGGTTTAGCGCTGACCAATGATGATGCGCTTGCTGAAAAAATGAATTTGCACCGCAGCCACGGTGTAACCCGCGATACAAGTTTAATGACCCATGAGCCGGATGGACCTTGGTACTATCAACAGGTTGCGCTCGGCTTTAACTACCGTATGACAGAGTTACAAGCCGCCTTAGGCATTAGCCAAATGCAGCGTTTGGATGAGTTTGTTGCGCAGCGTCATAGATTAGCTGAGCGTTATAATCAGCTGCTTGCAGACCTGCCGTTAACCTTGCCTTGGCAGCACCCAGACAGTTATTCCGGCTTGCATTTGTATGTAATTCGTCTGCAACTAGATAAAATTAACAAGTCTCACCGCCAAGTGTTTGAAGAGTTACGAGCCGCGGGTATTGGCGTCAATCTGCACTACATTCCTGTGCATATGCAACCGTATTATCAAGGCATAGGTTTTAAAAAAGGTGCTTTCCCGGAAGCAGAGCGCTATTATGAAGAAGCAATTAGTTTGCCAGTGTATCCTGCGTTAATGGATAAACATCAAGATACCGTTTACGAAATATTAAAGAAAAAATTGGTTTTTTCTAGTAATAATTAATAATTTAAATAGGTATAATTAAATGAACTCAAGAGATCTTCCTTATCTTATATGTGAAGTAGCTAATGTTCATGGTGGGGATGGGAAATATCTAAACAAGTTGATACTAGAGTATAAAAAAATACCTTATCAGCGTAAAGGCATAAAGTTTCAAGTTTTTAAGCCTGATACAATAGCACTGCCTGATTTTGAATGGTATCCGGTTTATGAAGAGCTTTTCTTTAATGAAAATGATTGGTTGTCTTTTATTAAAGATGCAGAAACTGTAGGTGATGTGTGGATTGATGTTTTTGATGTTTATAGTATCGAAATACTTAATAAAAATATTGATAGTATAAAAGGGATCAAACTGCAGGCATCCGTACTACAGAATCAAGAAGTTTTTGAAGCTTTATCTCAAACAGATTTGTTTGAGAAGATTATAATAATTAATGTTTCTGGGTTTGATGTAAATCAAGTTGCTTTGTTTGTAGAAAGATTTAGTAATATTAGTAAAGAGATTGTTCTCCAAATAGGCTATCAAAGCTATCCAACTGAAGTTGCAGATACAGGGTTGCAAAAGATTTCAGTTTTAAAAGCTGCATTTCCAAATTTAAAATTATGCATAGCAGATCATGCAGATGCAACTAGTGAGTTCGCCTTGAGAGCTCCTATTTATGGTGTTTTGTTAGGCTGTGAATATATTGAAAAACATATATGTTTGTCACGAGACATTTCTCCGTACGATAAATATTCAGCATTAGAGCCAGAACAAATAAAGTTGTTATGTCATGAAATTGATAATGCACATAAAGCAACGATAGGACGCTTTATTAAAAAAGCTGAATCAGATTATTTAAATAATTCAATTCAAGTTCCTGTTTTAAAAAGAGATGTGAAAGCTGGAGAGCTTTTGTCTTATGCTGATTTTGTATATAGACGAACTGCGCAAAGTGGCCTTAGTTTTGATGAAATTAAAGCTGTCCAAGGAAAAAAATGCGTTTTGAATAAAGGTAGATTAGCTAATTCAACTATTAAAATATCAGATTACTCACCCGCTAAAATTGCTGTAATAGTTGCTTGCAGGATGAAATCAACACGGCTGCCTAAGAAAGCTATACTACCTATTGTAGGAGTGCCTTCAGTAGAGCTTTGCTTGAAGCAGTGCACAGGTATAAATGGAGTTGATAATATTATTCTAGCAACTTCTGATTTGGATTTAGATGATGAGTTAGTGAATTACACGTTATCCGAAAAAGCAGTAATATGGAGAGGAGATCCAGATGATGTAATAAGTCGTTATCTTGGAGCGTGTGAAAAGTTCAATGTAAATGTGATCGTCCGTATAACAGCGGACTGTCCTCTTATAATACCAGATATAATAGAATGTCTTTTAGATAGTCATTTTGAGACGGGTGCTGACTATACAGCAGCAAGTACATGTGCAGTTGGTAGTTCAGGTGAGATTATTAATGTAAGTGCCTTAAAGAAAGTTGCCGCACATTTTGGAAGAGCAGATTATTCTGAATATATGACATGGTATTTCCAAAATAATCCAGATGTATTCAAAATAAACCTTGTTGATTTGCCTGATGACTTAATAAGGCCTTATAGAATGACTTTGGATTATCCAGAAGATCTAGAGTTTTTTAATGATTTTTACTCACAATATTACAAGTTACATGGTGATAAAGTTGCACGTGCTAAAGAGGTTTTTGAAATATTAGATAGCAACCCTCAAATAACGTCCTTAAACTCGCATTTAACTTTAAAATATAAAACAGATAAAGAGTTGATTGATGTGCTGAATAAGAAAACCAAAATATATTTTCGGAATGATGATATAAAAACATGACGTTCGAGTTTATGATTGTAATAATTATGCAGCTTTCAGGGAGGTTTTTTCTGTATGGATGCTCCCATTGAAACAGGTGCTGGTCATATGATGCGCTATCTAACTTTGGCTGATACATTAACGCGAGATAGAGCTGAATGGCTTTTTAAAGCCATGCAAGCCTAAAAGACAAAACCATGACCCCACAAGCACTTAACCAACTCATCAACCAAGGTGAAGGCCGTAATCTGGAGTTCAAAACCAGCTTTGGCCGTGAAGCCATTGAAAGCGTTGCCGCCTTTGCCAACAGTAAAGGTGGTGGCGTGCTGCTAGTGGGTGTAGCTGATAATGGCACAGTTGCCGGTATAAGCTGCTCAGAAGAAAGCATTCAGTCTTATGCTAATCAAATAAAAAATGCGACCGAGCCATCACTCATTGTTGATATTGAAGCAGTGAGCATTGACAGCAAACAGCTGCTCTATATAAAAGTGAATGAATACCCAGTTAAGCCGGTCAGCTGCAAAGGTAAATATTTTAAGCGGATTGAAAACTCTAATCACCAAATGAATCTGACCGAGATTGCAAACATGCATTTGCAGTCTTTACAGTTGTCTTGGGATGCTTACGAAGCGTATGAATTCAGCTATGAAGATCTAGATGTTTATAAAATTGAGCGCTTTCTAACACGGTTAAAAGAAAAAGGGCGCTACCGTGTCACACAAGACTCGACTCATGACTTGAAAAAACTAAACCTACTGAAAGAAAACAACCAGCCCACCAATGCGGCTCAATTGCTTTTTGCTAAAGAGCAAACGGTGTACAACATTCATCTAGGTAGATTCAAAACGCCAAGCATGATTCTAGATGACAAAATGATTAGGCTTTCACTGTTCGAAGCAGTGGAAGAAACTATGATGTACATCCTTGCTCACATTAAAGTGGCTTTTGAATTTACCGGCGAAACTCAACGTAAAGAAGTGTTTGAGTACCCACTCAATGCGCTAAGAGAAATCGTCCTTAACGCCATAGTGCACCGTGATTACACCAGCCCAATTGATACGCAAATTAAGATTTTCGATAACAAAATCACTTTTTTTAACCCCGGTAAATTATACGGTGACATTACCGTAGAAAAATTAGCAACAGATACCTATCAGGCACAAACTCGCAACAAGCTCATTGCAGAGGCATTTTATCTAACGGGTGAGATTGAAAAATATGGCAGTGGTTATATCCGTATCCGCGACGAAATATCTGCCTACCCTAGTATGAAACTCGACTATGAAGAAATGGGTAATGGGTATCTAGTCACCCTCAGCTATGAAGCGAGTGAGGGAGTAAGTGAGGGAGTAAGTGAGGGAGTAAGTGAGGGAGTAAGTGAGGGAGTAAGTGAGGGGCCAAATCAGCTTCTTATGTTGATTACAGATACACCCGGCCTAAGAACAACACAAATAAGCAAATCGCTGAATGTACCCACTAAAACCTTAGAGCGCTGGCTTAAAGCATTAAGAGACGAAAATAAAGTTGAGTTTCGTGGTGCGCCTAAAACAGGTGGTTACTTTTCAATAGAAGATAGTGATGAGAAAAAATAGCATGCGCATCATCTTCCGTGTGGATGCTTCCATTGAAATGGGCACTGGCCATGTTATGCGCTGTCTCACTTTAGCCGATGCGTTAACGCAGGCGGGCGCAGAGTGCCACTTTATTTGTCGTGAGCATCCGGGCCATCTAAATGCGCTAATCACAGAGCGTGGTCATATTGTTTATTCCCTGCCGTATATTGAGCAGCACAAACAACGCCAGCACAGCAAAGCTGAAGAACTTGCACATGCCAATTGGTTAGGGGCGACGCAAGAGCAAGACCTTGAATCGTGTATTCCAATTCTTAAGTTGTTACAGCCAGACTGGCTGATCGTTGACCATTACGCAATAAATAAGCCTTGGCACCAAGAGCTACGTGCGTATTGTCAGAAGATTATGGTGATTGATGATTTAGCCGACCGCCAGCATGATTGTGATTTACTGCTCGACCAAACCTTTGGCCGCAGTAGTGAAGATTACTTGCCGCTTGTACCTCAAGATTGCCAAGTGTTATGCGGTGCTCACTATGCTTTATTGCGCCCCGAGTTTGCTCAGTGGCGTGATTACAGCCTTAAACGCCGCGCTCAAGGACAACTTGAACATTTACTGATTAATTTGGGTGGTGTCGATAAAGACAATATCACCACTGAAATCCTGCAAGCCCTCGCCAACACTGCTTTGCCTGACAACTGCCGCATTACTGTGGTAATGGGCGCAACAGCGCCCTGGGTTGAACGCGTACAACAACAAGCCGCTTTGATGCCTTGGCCAACAGAAGTAAAAGTAGGCGTGAATAATATGGCAGAGCTGATGGCGAACAGTGATTTGGCTATCGGTGCAGCGGGTGCAACATCGTGGGAAAGGTGTTGTTTAGGATTGCCAACGATCATGATTGTGATAGCAGACAATCAAAAATACGCAGCCATTCAATTGCAAAATAGAAATGCGGTTTTGACATTAGACCTTGACCGTGATCTAGCAACTAAATTGCAAGACAGATTAATGAAGCTGCTGTTCAGAAAGCAAGAGCTTTGTAAAGTTAGTTTTAACGCTAGTGAAATTACAGATGGTCAAGGCGTTAGCGTTATTTCGAATAAATTAATTGGAAATAAATATTCAAATGTCTGAATTTAGATTAGTACCGTTTTCAGAGGAAAACACAGCTACTGTATTAAGTTGGAGAAACTCTGATAGGGTTCGTAAAAACATGTTAGACGACTCTATAATATCAGAAGAATCACACAGAGCATTTATAAAAAATTTAATCCAAGATAGCTCAAAAAAATACTATCTTGTTGAAATTAATGGTATGCCTGTAGCTTGTATCTACTTCAACGGCTTAGATAGTAAAGAGGTGGTTTGGGGGTGTTATATTGGTGCTAGCAAGCCAGTGCCAGGTTTGTTTGTTGCTTTATTTATAATATCACTAAGGTACGTTTTTTTAACGAATAAGGCTGATAAGCTATTAAGTGAAGTTGCAGATTACAATTTAAGCCCAATTAATTTAAATAGATTTGCAGGGGTTTTAAAGACAGGTGGATCTATTAAAAAGACTAACAGCGGGAGAGACGTTTTCTATATAAGCTATGAGGTTGATAAGTCCAGCTACAATGCTGTCTTAAATAAATGTATTGGAATAGTTCCTAGTTCAATTAGAAATGCACTTGAAAACTTAAAGGTTGAGTTAAAATGAATGTCAAAGAAAAAATTTTAGAATTGTTTGATGAAGCATTAGAAGCATCTAATGCTGAGCTACAGTGTGAAAAAGTTACTGATAATCTTGTTTTGCTCGATAGCGGTTTAGACTCCCTTGGCTTTGCGATATTAGTTGCTCGACTAGAGGAGGAGTTAGACTTTGATCCCTTTGTTGAAATGGAAGAGGCTGTATACCCCACTACATTTGGTGAGTTTGTTGCCATCTATGAGAATCGTAAAGGTCGGTTAAAATCGTGACGTTGAGAGACTTTCTTACACTGCTTGAGCTGGGGCGAGAGTTATGGACCTTTCCAGAGTTTACCGTCAATACACAAAGCTTGATTAAGTCCGTGGAGTTATGTAGAAAAACTGTGCAAAGTGATGCTGACTCGCGCATCGCACTTGAAGTGTCAGATACTGCAACTGCATTGACCTGGATGATGGCGCTGGATGGAGTTGCAGGCAAAGTTTTTTTAGTACCTGAATCCTTACGAGCTTCAGATGATTATATTGAGCTGACAAAACAGTTTAATGCCAGTTTCACAATTACTGATACTGCAGCTATCAAGGTTGAAGGTTATAGCGAAACGGGTAAGGGTAAAATAAATGATGCCAATATCGATACACAATGGGTTCTGGCTACATCTGGCACAACAGGCACGCCGAAACTTATTGAGCACAGCACCAAGAGCCTGATTAAAACCTGCAAGTTTGATACCCAACGTGGCAAGGATTTCAGATGGGGACTGGTATATGATCCATTTCGGTTTGCAGGTCTGCAGGTCGTCTTACAGGCACTCGCTAGTGGTTCTCATCTTGTATTTGTTAACAAATTAGCCACTGTAAGTGAGCAGATACAGTTTATGTGCAGCAAAGCTGTTAATGCACTATCGGCCACGCCAACCTATTGGCGTAAGCTGCTAATGACTGGTGAGATGAAAGGGTATTCACTTAAGCAAATTACTCTAGGCGGTGAGCCAGCTGATAAAACAGTGCTTAATGCGCTCAGAACCGCTTTTCCGGGAGCTAGAATAGCGCATATTTACGCTTCAACGGAAGCGGGTGTAGGCTTTTCTGTTACTGATGGCCAGGCCGGCTTCCCTCAAACTTTTCTTCAACATGGTGTTGGTGGTAATTGTTTGGCTGTTGGTGCGCAAGGTACATTGCTTATTAAGCCTGAAAACCATGTTCCTACTTCGGGTGGTAGTGTATTGGTTGATAGCCAAGGATATATTGATACGGGTGACCTAATCGAGTTATGTGCTGATCGTGTTTACTTTCTGGGACGAGATTCCGGTGCCATTAATGTTGGTGGTAATAAGGTAATTCCAGAAGAAGTCGAGGCAGTTATCCGTGAGATTGAAGGTGTCGTAGAAGTTGTAGTAAAACCCAAAAGAAGTGGTGTCATGGGCCAGCTTGTGACGGCTGAGGTTCAGATAACAAAGCTGGTGACTGATACAAAAGTGTTTAGGAAATCCATTATTTCACATTGTCGTGAAAAATTGGATAAGTTTAAAGTTCCTGCACTAATCAGGTTTGTGGAAGAAATTGACTATAACCCTACCGGAAAAATAAGCAGGTTGTAAGCATTATGAAAACAGTACTGGTAACTGGTGGCACTCGTGGTTTGGGGCTTGCCATATCAAAGCGCCTAGTGAATAACGGCTACCGAGTGATTGTGATGGGCCGTAAATGCTCTGCGGAATGTGAAAACTGGATAGCGGCTACCGAAAATGCGGATTTTGAGCTATATGACCTCGCTGATACCGCCGGTATTCACGGATTTAGTCAGCACATAACCAAAAAATATGGTCGTCTTTACGGGTTGGTTAATAATGCTGCACTCGGTCTTGATGGTGTATTGGCCACAATGCATGAGAGTGACATATCCAGAGTCATTCGGGTCAACGTAGAAGCACCCATATTGCTTACCAAATACTTGCTTCGTCCTATGTTAATCAATAGAAAAGGACGTGTTATCAATATATCCTCCATCATTGGTAGTACAGGTTTCAAAGGGCTGGCTGTATATGGCGCAACCAAAGCAGCGATGAATGGCTTTACCAAATCTCTCTCACGTGAGGTAGGTAAAGCTGGTATCACCGTTAATAGTGTAGCTCCAGGTTATATGTCTACAGATATGACAGAAGGGTTACAGGGCGAAAAGCTCGAGTCAATTAAGCGACGCAGTCCTTTGGGGCAGCTTGCACATGTTGATGATGTTGCCAGTATGGTCAGCTATTTAATGTCGGACGAAGCTAAAATGATAACTGGTGCTGTAATGACTGTAGATGCTGGGAGTACAGCATGACTTTAATATTATAAAAATGAATGTGAGTATGAATTACTTAGTTGCAGCAATCGGTAATTGGAATAAAAATATTTTTATCAACATTACAAAAGAATTGTCTGGAAATTGGTGTCTAGTATCAACACCTGAAGCGTTAAACTCTAAGTTAGCAGAAGGTTTTTCACCCAAATATATATTTTTTCTACATTGGCGTTGGTTTGTCCCTGCTGAAATTCACACCAAATATGAATGTGTCTGCTTCCATATGACTGATGTGCCTTATGGTCGTGGCGGCTCACCTTTACAAAACCTAATTTTGGCTGGGCATACTAACACACAGCTAACAGCCTTAAAAATGGTTGAAGAAATGGATGCAGGCCCAGTATATGCAAGGCGTCCTTTAAGCTTAGAGGGCAAAGCGCAAGAGATTTATGAAAATGCAGGCAAACTTAGCTTTGAACTGATTGAATGGATTATTGCTAATAATCCTAATCCTAAAGAGCAAAAAGGAACTGTAACCACCTTCAAGCGTCGCAAACCCGAGCAAAGCTTAGTTTCAGAAAACCTCACAAAAAAAGAGCTTTATGATTTTATTAGAATGTTAGATGCCGAAGGTTATCCCCATGCCTTCATTAATCATGGAAATTTAAAATTAGAACTATTCGATGCCAAGTTAGAAGGTAATGGTATTTCGGCACAAGTTAAAATTGTATTTAAGGGTGATGCTTAATGAATAAGGTTTTTGAAATAAACGGTCGTAAAATTGGTTTTGAACACCCTCCTTATATTATTGCAGAGCTTTCTGCTAATCATAATGGCGACATTCAAAGAGCGTTAGAGACGATTAAATCCGCTTACGAAAGCGGTGCTGATGCTATAAAAATTCAAACCTATACCGCAGATACCATGACGATTAATTCAGATCGACCTGAGTTTAAAATCACAGGTGGTCTATGGGATGGTTATACCTTGTATGATTTGTACAAATGGGCTGAAACACCTTTTGAGTGGCACAAAGAAATTTTTGATTATGCAACCAGTCTAGGTATTACTATTTTTTCCACGCCTTTTGATGAAACAGCAGTTGATTTACTTGAATCATTAGATACACCAGCTTATAAAATTGCATCTTTTGAAGCCACCGACTTACCTTTAATACGTTATGTAGCCAAAACCGGTAAGCCTATGATTATGTCTACAGGCATGTGTTCAGAACAAGAAATTGAAGAAGCAGTAACAGCAGCACAAGAAGCCGGTTGTAAGAATTTGATTTTATTACATTGCATTAGCAGCTACCCAGCACCAATGGAACAAGCTAACTTGGCACAAATGCCGATACTAGCTAAGCGCTTTAATAGCTTGCCTGGGTTATCCGACCATACATTAGGCACTACAGTTTCGATTGCTGCTGTTGCTCTAGGTGCTTGCGTAATTGAAAAGCACTTTACGCTTAGCCGTGCAGATAAAGGCCCAGACAGTGAGTTTTCTATAGAGCCAGCGGAGTTAAAGCGCCTATGCCAAGATGCTTACGATGCTTGGTCTGCGATCGGCAAACCTAGTTATGCACGTCAGCAAGCAGAAGAAGGTAATAAACACTTTCGTCGTTCAATTTATTTTATTAATGACCTTCCAGCAGGCTCAATAATTACAGAAGCCGACATTAGACGCATCCGACCAGGCTTTGGTTTAGCCCCAAAGTATTTTGATGAAATAGTAGGTAGAAAGTTGAAAGTTTCTGTTACTCACGGAACCCCAACAAGCTGGGAGCAGTTCGATGAGTAAAGCAGTTCTTGTAGTTGCTGCTCACACTGACGATGAAGCCCTTGGCTGTGGCGGTGTTATCGCTCGCCATGCAGCAGAGGGTGATCAAGTTCACCTGCTATTCATGACCGATGGCGTGAGTTCGCGTGACGCTTTAGATGATGCTGCCAAAGCAAGGCACAAAGCAGCTCAGCTAGCGGCACAGGTTTTAGGTGTAAGCTCTTCAACTCATCTAAACTTTCCAGACAACCGTATGGACTCAGTTGCCCTGCTAGACATAGTGAAAGAAATAGAAGCAAAAATTAAATCCATACAGCCTCAAGTGATATATACCCACCACTTAGGTGATTTAAATATCGACCATCAAATCACTCATAAAGCTGTACTAACCGCCTGCCGCCCACAACCAAATTTTTGCGTAAAAGAAATCTACGCCTTTGAGGTGTTATCAGCCACCGAATGGAACAGCCCTAATGCTGAGTCCTTCATACCTAATGTATTTATAGATATAACTAACCACCTACCCACTAAAATTAAAGCCCTTCAAGCCTACGCAGAAGAAATGCGTGAAGTACCCCATACACGTAGTTTTGAGCATATTGAAGTATTAGCAAAACACAGAGGTTATACGGTAGGAGTAGAAGCGGCGGAGGGGTTTGTATTGGTGAGAAGCTTGAGAGCAGGTCTAGCGCAGAAGCCTTAAGATAAGTGTGCTGCAATCTATACCTTTCTTTCGCTTTTCGCACAAGCTATAGAGCACCTATAGAGCGTCAACTATCTTGGCCGGTAGCAGCCAAAATAGTTGCTCTTCACCTGTATGAGGCTTCTGATCGAGACTTATGGAGTGTTTCTCTTTGTTTGATTTTATTGGCTTGTCAGATTTTTATATTCATAAGTAAGTATCATTTTTTCAGCATATTGCTCTTGTGACATGTTTAGTATTTTAGTTAATGCTTTATCTGCTTTGATATAGCCATTGTCATACAGTTTTTTTGTTAATGTGAAGTTGCTGTATATATCATGAAGTATGAGGTTTACAGGGTAGAATACTTGTTTGTATATGTAAAAATCTGATTGTATGTTTTCTATCCAAAGGTTTGCATTGAATATTTTTAATTCTTTAGGTCTGAATCGTATGATATCCATTGCTGCTCTTTGGATTAGGTTTGGATATCCTGAAAAAAATATATTGTTTATTCTTTCATGATACCTGAGTGTTGTTCTTAGTTTTTTGTTTTTTTCTATCAGATTGAGTAAGTCGTCATCTCTGACTGTATGAAAGCTTACAAAGTCTAGATGGTTCATATTGTCGATTATTTCTTTTTGGTTTTCGGAAAAATAATCTCTAACGAAATATGCTGCAGATGTTTTTGTTCCAAATATGTTTTTTGGATAATTTTTTGAACTGATTGTATTTAACCTTATAACTATATCGTACTCATCTATTTCTAGGCCGTTTTCTAAACCTGTATTTATTGGGCCTATAAGAGCAACTCTTTTATCATAAATATATTCTTCATATTCTTGATCGTTTTTTTCGAGCTTTATATTTAGAGTCGAACTTTTGTTGTCGTTTGTTTTTATATATAGTTTTGCGTGTTCTAATGCTACTTGGTAACGTTCAGGATGTGTAAAGCCCTCAAGACATACTGGTATCTTTTCTTCGAGGCATGCTCTTATACTGTAAAGGTAAAGAATATTATGATTTTTATAGAAATACTCTCGATTCTTAATAAAATATTCTTTGGCTAGTTTGCGTACAATCATGCTGGCTTGTATGTGCATTCCTAATGCAAGCACCTTTGATAGTATTATTAAATGAATTCCGCTGAAACCAATGGCTTGTAAATCTTCTTTTCGTAAGGCGAGCTGGGCAAGCTGTGTAAGTGAAGGTAGTTCATTTTCTTTGTTGTATAGTTCGAGTTTATTTAGATCGTTTTTGAATCTTTTTATTTGACAGTATATGTTATTAAGACATGCTGCTATTAAATTTAAATATTCACTTTTTAGTGTGAGTTTTTTGTATTTTAGAAGTATAGTTAATCCTAAAATATCTGTGCTATATAAAATGTTTCCTGAAATCTCAAAGTATTTGAATTCTAGGTACTTTATTTTTGTTTTTGTTGATTTTAATTTCTCCAAAGCATTTCTTAATCTTATTTCCCTGTATAGCTGGAAAAAATATAAGCGTTCATTTTTATTTTCAGATATGAACTCAGCTGCGTCCTTTGCGCTTTTTTGTGCTTTGGCATATTTCCCTTCTGTGTATTTTTTTAATGCTTTATAGGTAAGAGTGTAAAATTTGCAACAAACATCTGCTCTTCTTTCTTGAAACAACTGTATCCCTTTTTTATACGCTTCGTGATCAGCACACGAATAAGCGCTATAAAAAAATAACTCAAGCTCTTTTGAATTGAACTCAGTGGAGTCTTTTTTTGTGTCAAGCCATTTTCTTAGCGCTTGTTTCCACAGTCGAGTGTTTTTGTAATATGGGAGTATTTCTACTTCTTTCATTTAATTTGGCTTTCAAATGGGTATGTTTTTTCTGGGCAAGTTTTACGCTCAGAAAACGAATCATCAATAAACACCGCTTTTTCTGCTGTCATAAAGTCTGACTTTGCTCGCCCATCCGTCACATGCACGATTTCATCAAATATTTGTGCCAAGCGGTAGTTTTCTAACGTTGCTTGCAGGTCGCCTCTGTGGCGTGTTATCAGGCAAATATGTTTGCCTTCATCTATAGCTTTATATAAAAACGCTACCAGCTCGTAATTGACTTTACCATCTACAATCAAGCAGTCGTCTAGGTCTACGTAAACGTGTGTGTATTCAATATCCAACTTGTATCTGTTGCATAGAGCACGATCTAGTTCCACTTTGAAGTCGTTTACCAGTATCTCTACATCTTGGCCGAAAGCATCAAAACAGCTTAGCAAGGCAAAGTTGACGCCTTTGACACGAAACAGTGCCGATGAACCTGCCAATCTAGCAGCGACTTCTAATAATCTAGGCTGGCCATCTATTGCTTGTTTGGCCTGAAAAAACCATGCGCCTCTGGGTTTGAGAATAGTATTGATGGTGTCGGCCCACTGGGCAAATTCTTGAGCGTGCCGCCGGCACTCTGTGGTGTTAACGCTGATGCCGTTATTAACGCGGTTACGGCTGCGTACGCCATGAAAGCGTAACTTACCGTTGCGGTCGCTGAAGCAGTCAATTGTCCATTCCGGGCCGGTTAAGTATTCCTGAATCAGCAAGTCTTGATTACCTGCGGTTTTCAGTAGCAGTTCTGCATGTTTACGGTTGTTGGCTTTGGCTGCCCCCCGAGCTCCGTAGCCTATTGAAGGCTTGAGGAATACTGGATATTGCTCAACCTCATCTAGGTTGCTGTAACTGCGCGCTAACGGGATATGGCCATGCAGGGCGGTGTAGGTTTTGCGTTTATCAGCGCAGATAGCAGTGGTTTCCTTGCTACTGCCGATGACGATGACACCTAACTCTGCGCCGAGGTTGTGCAAGGTTTCGGCTACAGCATCCATAGTTGGGTAGATAGCGTCAATTTGCTTGGTGCGGATGATTTCTTTTAGAGCGACTGCAAAGCCTGTATCGGTGTGCATTGGTACGTCGCCGATGTAGTCCTCATACACAAAACGTCCATGGTCATCCACGCTGGAGGCGCCAATCAGTGCAAAGTGGGTGGAGTGTTGCATTGAACGATGGATTTCTAATCCAATCTCAGAACCACAGGGGAAGACGAGGATGCGTTTCTTCATTATTTACTTTGCTGCTATCTGGATGAGCTGAATGATATCGTCTTGCTCACTTGTTTCTAGGGCTGGATAAATCGGTAAGCAGAGTACTTGCTCAGATTTTATTTTAGCTGTGGGTAAATTATTCACCTGCGCGCTAGGCAGCCCTCTATACATAGGAAACTCGCTAATTAACGGATAAAAATAGCGCCGCACATGAATGCCATTTTCTTTAAATAACTCATACAGCTCATCTCGGCTTAACGGGTAGTTATCCTGAACCAAGATGGGGAAATAGGCGTTATTGCTGTGCTCGGTGAGCTGTACCAATTCTATGCCTGCAATGCCGCTGAGTGCTTCGCGGTAACGCTGGGCAATGGCTTTGCGTTGCTCTAACGCTTGGTCAATGTGCTTGAGTTGTAGTAAACCAAAGGCCGCGTTAATTTCACTCATTTTGCCGTTGATGCCTGATGCCACTACGGTCACTTCATCAACAAAGCCAAAGTTTTTCAGCTGATCAATGCGTTTTTTGGTTTTGGCGTCGGGACAAATAATCGCACCGCCCTCGAAAGTGTTAAATACTTTGGTTGCGTGAAAGCTCAATACACTGAGATCACCATGGCGCAATATGCTGCCGCCTGAGTCATTAACGCCAAACGAATGCGCCGCGTCATAGATCACTTTGAGGTTATAGTTGTCCGCGATAGCTTGAATAGCGTCCACATCACAGGGATTGCCGTAGCAATGCACGGGCATAATTGCGGTGGTGTTTGGAGTGATGGCCGCTTCTA
>JAAYGA010000383.1 GCA_012727935.1 Pseudomonadaceae bacterium
CGTCGAGCACCGCATCCAGCATGACCAGCCCCGCCTCGCCGCCATGGTGCAAGGCGTTATCCATCAAGTTGCGCAACGCGGTAACCGCAAGCTCCCGGGGCAGTGCCAGCTCCACAGCAGGCCAGCTGTCCGGCAAGGTGAAGCGCTCCTTCGCCGCTCCGGTATCGCGCAGCGCCAACTCCACCACCTCGGTTACCCAGCTGTCTTCGCCATCCTCAAACTGCGCACGGCCCTCGACCCGGGCCAGCATCAGCAGCTGGTCGAGAATCGTCGCCAAGCGCCCCACCGCCTCCTCAGCGTGGGCCAGTGACTGTCGCGCCACGGTTTCGTCAGCCACACGCTGGGCGACCTGCAGATGGGTCTTGATGGCGGTAAGCGGTGTCTTGAATTCATGCGCGGCATCGTTGGTGAAACGTTGCTCACGCTGAATGGCCTCCTCAATACGCGCCAGCAGCCCATTGAGTGTGTCAACCAGCGGCCGCAGCTCTCGCGGCAAGCCCCGGGTCGGCAACGGCGCCAAGGCCTCGGCATGGCGCCGCCCCAGTGAGCGGCGCAGCCGCGAGAGCGGTGCCAAGCCCCGTACCACACCAAACCACAGCGCCACCATGCTCCCCAACAAGGCCACGGCAAATGGCACCACCGCCACCTTGAACACCTCGGCCAGCAGTTGATTGCGTTCGTCCATGCGATCCGCCGTGGTAATCGTCAGTCCGCCACGCTCATAAGTGAACACCCGCCAGGTCACCCCGTTCTCTTCGCGGTAGGCGTGGCCGCGCTCGCCCGCCGCCAGAATCGTTTCCAGGTTGGTGTGGGTACGCGCCATGATCTCACCCCGCGGTGAATGCACCTGACAGGCCAGCCCCTCGATAGGCGGAATCGACAACGCCCGCTGGTCGGCTTCCAGCCACACCTCCTCGGGGAGCTGCGCCATCAACCCTGCCACCATGCGCGCCGACTGCGCCAGGCGCTGATCCAGGGTTTCCACAAACTGCGCTTCGAGGTCGCGCATCAGCCAAGCGGCGGCCATGCTCCATAACAGCGCCAACGTCAGGCCCAGGGTCAGCAACAGACGTGTGCGCAAGCTCATTGCGGCCGCTCACCGGACGGCAACACCACCGCCGACGGTTGGCCCAGGCGATAGCCCAGGCCGCGTACGGTTTCGATCACTCCGGGTCCGAGCTTGCGGCGCAGGTGATGGATATGCACGTTGAGCGCATTACTCTCCACCTCATCGCTCATGCCGTAGAGACTGTCCTTGAGCTGATCCGGAGAGAGCACGCTGCGCGGCGATTGCAGAAAGGTTTCCAGCAGCACCAGTTCCCGGCGCGACAACACCACCGGACACCCCGCCACGGTGACCTCACGGGCCAACGGATCGAGACACAGTGCGCCGTGCTCGATCAAAGTGCGCGAACGACCGGCGGCACGCCGTAACAGAGCCTGCAGGCGTGCCACCAATTCATCCAGATCGAACGGCTTGACCAGGTAATCATCCGCACCGCCGCGCAACCCCGCCACACGATCACTCACCCCGTCGCGGGCGGTGAGTACCAGTACCGGCACATCAATACCGGCATTGCGCCATGCCTCCAGCAGCACCAGGCCATCACCATCGGGCAAGCCCCGGTCCAGAATGACGACATCACTGGCGACTGCCTCCAGGGCGCTTTTCGCTTCCGCGATGTTGCTCACATGATCGACAACAAAGTCGTACGCAGTGAGCCCCGCCTGGATACCGGATGCCACCAGGGCATCATCTTCGATCAGCAGAACATGCATGCTCGCAAGCTCCTCTCATTATGCGACATCCTGTCGCCCAGTCATTAAGCCAGCGTTAACCTACGACCAAAATCCGAGTTTCAGTAAGCTTTCCTGACGCAAGTCATGTTCTCGCCCCCAAACGCAAGCGTCCCCGCCGGGCACTGGCGAGGACGCAAGAGGTGCCACGAGGCGTCGGTTCAGGCGCGGGAGGGAATCGCCCGGGCCAGGAACCAGCCCGCGATCATCGCCACCAGCATGGCGGCCAGCGGGGCGGTCAGTCCGCCGATGGAGGCGAAGGCCGGCCCCGGGCAGTAGCCGGAGAGGCCCCAGCCGATGCCGAACAGCGCCGCACCGCCGAGCAGGCGGCCGTCGAGGTCCTGGCGGGTCGGCAGCTGGAAGGCCTCGCCATAGACCGGGGCCGTGCGCTTGAAGGCGAGGCGGTAGCCGATGAAGTTGGTCACCACGGCGCCGCCGAGCACGAACATCAGGGTCGGGTCCCAGGCGCCGAAGAGGTCCAGGAAGCCCAGCACCCGAGCCGGGTCGGTCATGCCGGAGATCCCCACGCCGAGGCCGAACAGCAGGCCCGCGATATAGCCCACCAGCGTCTTCATGCGCCACCTCCGATCAGATGCCGAACCACATAGACAGTGATGATCGCCGCCACCAGGAAGGTGAGGGTCGCCACCAGAGAGCGCGGCGACAGCCTGGAGAGGCCGCAGACGCCGTGGCCGCTGGTGCAGCCGCTGCCGATACCAGTCCCCACGCCCACTAGCAGGCCGGCCACCAGCATCACCGCCACGCCGCCGGCGGGGGCGCCGATCACCTCGCCGGGGGCACCGGCGACGTTGCCCAGCCCGCCGCCGAGCAGCATCAGCAGGATGGGGCCGCTGACCAGGCCCAGCAGGAAGGTGAGCCGCCAGGCGCTGTCGCCCCTGGGACGGGCGGTGATGAGGCTGCCGATGATGCCGCTGATGCCGGCGATGCGGCCCAGCGTGGCCATCAGCCAGGTGGCGGACAGGCCGATCAAGATGCCGCCGGCCAGCCCGTGAAGGGGTGCGCTCCAGTCCACGTTTCTCTTGCTCCTATCAGTTCGGGGTTGTGGGTCGATTGAGGCCAGGGGCTGGCCGCAGGGTGCCGCAGGGCCACGACAGCGGAGCGTCGCTCTCGCCGCGCAGTTCCCGCCAGGCATCGAAGGTGCTCAGGAAGACCTTACCGGTCATCTCGTGGCAGAACTCGGTATGCTCCAGCCGGTCCATCACCGGCCCCTTCACCTCGGCCAGGTGCAGGCAGACGCCGGAGTCCCGGAGCCGAGCATTGATCGCCTCCAGGCTCTCCAGCGCCGAGGCGTCGATGACGTTGACCGCCTGGCAGGCAAGCACGATGTGCTCGAGGCCGGGCTGGCGCGTCGCCAGCTCCATCACGGTATCCTCCAGGTAGCGGGCGTTGGCGAAGTAGAGGCTCTCGTCGACCCTCAGGATCACCAGGCGCTCGTCGGTCTCCACCTCGCGGCGCTGCACGTTGCGGAAGTGTTCGGTGCCCGGCACCCGCCCCACCACGGCGCTGTGGGGGCGGCTGGTGCGGTAGAGATGCAGCCCCAGCGACAGCCCGACACCCACCATGATGCCGCTCTCCACGCCGTGGCCCAGGGTCACCACGATGGTCGCCAGCATGGCGGCGATGTCGCTGCGCGAATAGGACCAGGTGCGCCGGATGGCCGGGAAGTCAACCAGCGAGAGCACCGCCACGATAATGGTGGCCGCCAGGGTGGCGATGGGCAGATAGGCGATCAGGGGCGTCAGCAGCAGCGCCGCCGCCATGATCCCGACGGCGGTGAAAGCGCCGGCGGCGGGGCTCTCGGCCCCGGCATCGAAGTTGACCACCGACCGAGAGAAGCCGCCGGTCACCGGCATGCCACCGGTCAGGGAGGCCGCGATATTGGAGGTGCCGAGCCCCACCAGCTCCTGGTCGGGATCGATGCGCTGGCGCCGTTTGGCGGCCAGGGTCTGGCCCACCGACACCGACTCCACGAAGCCCACGATGCTGATCAGCAGCGCCGCCACGAAGAGC
>JAAYGA010000253.1 GCA_012727935.1 Pseudomonadaceae bacterium
AACGAGTCCTGTCCAGCGCCCAAAACCATAAAAACTTTCTGGGCTATGCCCTTCACGACGATAGCGTAAAGCAGCTAGTAGGGTTTGCCATTCAAGGCGTAAACGAATGCGCTCACGAATAGGCTGGGAGGTTATTTTTTCTAGCTGACGTTGCCAGTCAAGCACTAGCGGTTTGTCGGGCAGGTTTTCTAGTGATGCTTCACTCTGGTGGTAAAGTTTTTCAGCCAATTGCAACTGTAACAAGTCTTCATCGCTGAGCATTGTTAAGCGTTTGTTTAATGCAATTCTTGATATAGGCAGCTGTTTGCACTTGGCCAAAGCAGGGAGGTTTGGCAAGGCGGTTACCAGAGTGTAATAGCGAGTCACTAGCGAATAACTCCTTCGAGCAGCGCCCTAAAACGGGGTTGCAAGTGAAGCAGTAAAAGCTGTGCTATGGCCTTGTCGGTAAGATCAACTTCCACTTCTTTATCGAGCAAACGAACACGAATACCTTCACCTTGATGGCTGTTAAAGCTTACGCCTTCACGCAGCAGATCGGCAGACAGCGACTGTACAAATTGGCTTAAACGGCCTTCTTTGTATTCACTGGCATTGCGGCGCAGCTCATCTAAACCAATAAATTGAGCTGGTAAGAGAACTTCTACTTGATCTGCGGCATTAATTTCAGACTGATCTCTAACGCGACCGACTAGCTCTAGAATCATGCGCTGCATAAACTCTTGGCTGTCCATCTGTTGTTTAATGAGACGCTCAACCTGATCGGTAAAGCTGCGTGCTAGGCTTTCTTTTACATCAAGCAGCAGGTCACGAGCAGCCATTTTTAGAGCATCTTCACCGGCTTGGTGGCGCTGGGCTGCTTCACGCTTAGCCTTGGCTTTTAGCTGTTCGGCTTCATCTTGCGCCTGTTTAAGCAGTAGCTTGGCTTCTGCCTGAGCATCTTTTAAGATTTGTGCTGCTTCATCACGGCCTTTTTGCACACCCTGATCTTTAAGCTGATCAATTAAAGCTTCAATGCCTGATGAGGCGTGGTTTTTCTGCAGTTCGGTCATTGTCAGCTCCTAGGCAGGTACACCAGCACTGATTACCAGAGCAAAAATAAAGGCAAACACAGCAAAGCCTTCAACAATAGCGGCAGGCGCTAAAGACATACCAAAAATTTCTGGACGAATTTTTGACACATTAATGGAAGAAGCACAGCTGCGACCCTGATAAATAGCACTGAACATAAGCGCCAAACCACAAAGCAAGCCTATAGCCGCAAGGCCAGGTGCGTTGTCTAAAGTGATTTCACGGTTAAGCGCAAACATAACGACTATGCCGTAAATGGACTGCGAAGAAGGCATCGCTGAGATACCAATGTAACGGCCATGGCCGGTTTCAGTTTCCAACAATGCGCCTGCCGCCGCCTGACCTGCCAAAGAACAGCCGATCATGCTACCAATAGCGCCCAATGCCATAGGACCATAAAGCCCAGCCCAACCAAGGGCGAGTATTAGGTTATCCAAGGTGTTACCTCCCGTTTTGCAAAAGGCTGGAAGGGGTAACCTTCATCAGCCAAGCTCCAGTTATAAAACTCAATTAAGTTCAAGCGCAGGCCATGAATGACCCCACTGACCACCGTTAAAACAAAGTTCAGTAAATGGCCTATTAATAAAATAAGCACTTGTAGCAGTAAACCAATACCGGGTAATGCAGTAGCAACATCGGCAGCTAGCTGGTTAAAAGTTAAAGCAAGCGATGCACTCGCCAAACCTAGGGCAAACAAACGCAGGTAACTAAGTACATCACCAAACAGCTTGGTAAGGTTGGTAAGTGCCAGTAAACCTGAGATTAAAGTTGTTAGGCTGAAGTCAGTTTTTTCGCCAGAAAACAGCAACACCAGCACCAACCCAGCGCCAAAGACTACCCAATGCAAAGGATTGAAGCCAAAAATCCAGCCGATTAGTGCGGCCACAACAGCCGTTGCCCAGCCAATGGATGACAGGGCTTGGGTGGATGTACGCCTAACCCAAGCCATCATTAGATTACCCAGAATTAAGTGCCCAGCACCGATGCAAATCGACAGCATCATCATCGAATCAAAGTCGTTCACATCGAGTATTTTGAGCCAGCCAAGAAAGGGCAGCGGCGCAGAAGCACCAAAGTAGCCGCCCACCATGACGCCCCAAACAAAGCCTGCACCGGAAAGGGCTGCACCCATAGCACGTAAGCGGCGATTGGTTTCTGTGTGGCTCATGGCCTTCCAGAAATAGGCAATAATTGCACCTAAAACCAGCGAATAACCGGCATCGGACATGATGATGGCAAAGAAGCTAACAAACGAGAAAAACACCACACGGGACGGGTCCCAGCTGCGATAGCCTGGCGTTTGAAAAAAGCTCACCACTTCTTGCCCACCGCCCACATTCTCTGGGTTATCTAAGAAGGTGGGGGGGCGCTCTTCGTCGTCAGGGTCTTCGGTTAATAAGACTAAACCTTGCTGCTTAGCAAATGCTTGCAGCTGATCTAAATCACGCACGGCTATCCAGCCTTGCAATGCAAACACCTCATCAAAATCTAAGGTTTGACTGGCCACTTCGGTTAACAAAGATGCATCTTGGGTGCTGGCAATGCTGCGCTGTAATAGATAAATCCAACGGGTTAAAGCTTCACGCTGGGCTTCGGTTGCCTCTAAAGCAATTTCGGTTTCTTCTAGCTGTTCCCGTAATTTACTGATAGGAACATAGCCCGTGTGCGTGCGTGCTACTGGCATTAAATTGGCGGCAGGTTCTTCAGGTGCTATAACCACCACATAACTATTGCGGTTACCCTGATGAACCACCGTCCAAGGCAGGCTGGTGGTTGCTACTTCTTTCATTTTGAAGTTAGGCACTAGATAAAACCAAAAGCGCTGATTGTTTAAGTCGTTTAAATCAGGCAGTAAAAACTCACCCCAAGGCTCTAGGTCTTTAATGCGCTTTTGTAAAAAGTCACGCTGTTCAGAAAGTGAAATGCGCTCTGAATAACTTTTATCAACTTCCTGCACCACTTTTTTAAGGTTGAACTGTTTTTCATGGGTCACTTGGCGGCGCTTTTGGGGGCAGCTAAGCAAATAGTGCAGTGAGCGTTTTAATAAATCTGGGTTCACCGACGCGGCTTCTTCTTCAGCAAGTAGAGGGCGTGAGGTGGGTTTTTTTAAAGAAATAATGTGCATTAACCCTAGCTGTTGCAAGCTGTCTAGGGTGTGTTGTTTGTTTTCTGTTAAGCCTATTAACGAGGCTTTTTTAAGCTGCAGAATACTCATGCTTGTTCTGCCTTTAGCCGTTTATTTTTAGCTATTTTGGAAGTGACAACAGCGGCGCGCTCATTGTCGGAAAGTACAATGCGAATTTTACGAATGTTGCTTTGCGCCCTTGGAATAAGCACTTTATCAAACAAGTTTAGGCGTTGGGTGGTTTTTTGCAGGGCTTTATTCAGCAACTCTAAACGCTTATTAAGAATTTTTTGTTGCAGCTCTATTTCAGTAGCTTTAATTAACAAACGGCCTAGATGATCCATCCAGTGGTCGGTAGTTAAAAAAGAATAAGGCTTAATAGCAAGCTTTAAGCTGGTAATTTCTGGCAACATTAAGCCCACCAAGTTAACTTGGCTAACCTTAATTTCTTGCACATCAATCAACTTATCTGCTGCCCCCGGAAAGTTAGCCAACATAGGTAACTGTTCGCTGACTTCACGGTGCAAAGCGTCTAGCTGCTCAGTGCCTTCTAAAATGGATTGACGTGCTTTAGCACGTGCAGCCAAGAGTTGTTTGCGCTTTAAATCTAGCGCCGGAACAAACTTTTTAAAGGCCTTAACTTTGTCCGTTTCTTTGTTTAGGGTGCTTTTATTCAGTGCTACCTTTCTCACGACTAGAACTCCTATTAGACGTTTTCAGTAGCGGTTTGCCGCGGAAAGTATTTATCAATTAAATTTTGGCGCATCAGCAGCTCTTCTTCTTTAAAGCACTCTGCAAGGGTTTGCCAGCCTAGGTCTAAGGCTTCTTCAAGCGGCATACTAATGCTGATTTCCATAAAGCGTTCGTGGAAAAGGTCGCCAAATTTTAGCACCCGTTCATCAAATTCGCTTAAATCAAAGGACATGGATTGCTTTTGCTGGGCATCTTGTGCAGCGGCATAAAAGCGAATCATGGTGTTCATGATTTGGCTGTGGTCTTCGCGGGTTACTTTACCAATCACGTGTTGTTTTAAGCGTGACAGGGAGCCAAAAGGATCAATAACGCCATTGTTTAGGTAAAACTGACCTTCGGTAATGTAGCCAGTGTTATCAGGTACAGGGTGGGTAACATCATTACCTGGCATGGTGGTAACTGAAAGAATTGTGACTGAGCCTGCACCTTTGTAGTCGCAGGCTTTTTCATAACGCCTTGCTAGCTGAGAATACAAATCACCAATATAACCACGGTTAGAAGGGACGTGCTCCATCGAAATACCAACTTCTTTTAGCGCATCGGCATAGGCCGTCATATCAGTTAATAGCACTAAAACACGCTTGCCTTCAGTCACGGCATAACGCTCGGCAACCGCCAAAGCCATATCAGGAACTAATAATGCTTCAACGATTGGATCAGAACCTTGGTGAACAAACATCACGGTGCGTGCTGAAACGCCTGCGTCTTCAAAGGTTTTACGAAAAAAGTGGTAGTCATCAAAAATAAGACCGATGCCGCCAAAGACAATAATATCGGCATCGGCTTGTGAACCAATA
>JAAYGA010000254.1 GCA_012727935.1 Pseudomonadaceae bacterium
CTGAAGGGCTGCTTCGTTAATGTCCTTCATCATAATCGGCGTACCTTTAGAAGCCGATTGATAAGCAACACCACCACCCATAATACCTGCACCCAAAACGGCTGCCTTCTTAACCGGATCAACCTGTTTTTGATAGGCTGCGGCTTTTTTCTTAACTAGCTGGTCATTTAAGAACAAGCCAACCAAGTTATAGCAAACATCAGTTTTAGCCATCTTAGCGAAGGTTTTAGCTTCCACTAGCTGCGCTTTTTCACGTGAAGCCGTGGCACCTTTTTGAATGGCTTTAATGGCTTCAACAGGCGCTGGGTAATGCGGACCTGCTTTGCCTGCTACAAAACCCTTGGCTGTTTCAAATACCATCATGGATTCAATCGGGTTCAGTTTAAGCGGTGCTTTTTTCTGTTCACGACGCGCTTGCCAATCTAAGTTGCCCGCTTGGGCTTCAGCAAGAAGATCTAAAGCTGTGTCACGCAATTTGTCATTACTGACCACCGCATCAGCAGCACCCATTTTAAGTGCAACATCAGCAGGGTTTTCAGTACCACCAGCAATCCACTCAATGGCATTATCGGCACCAATCAAGCGGGGTAAACGTACACAACCACCCCAACCAGGAATAATACCTAGCTTGGTTTCGGGTAAGCCAATTTTTGCGGTATTGGCCATTACACGAAAATCTGTGGTAAGCAGCATTTCACAACCACCACCTAAGGCTAGGCCGTTAATTGCGGTTACGGTAGGAAAGGGTAAATCTTCGATTCTATTAAATAGCTCGTGAACCTTTAGGTTCATCTCAACTAGGAATTCTTCGGTTTCACCAAAAATACCGTGAAACTCAGTAATATCAGCGCCAACAATAAAAGCTTCCTTGGCACTACTCATAAGCAAACCCTTTATATCGGATTTAGCTTGTATGGCTGCAACTGCTTCACCTAACTCTTTAATGGTGTCTGTACTAAGTACGTTAACCGCTTCGCCTTGTTTATCAAAAATTAATTCAATATTTCCGTCACTAAGGGCTTGTACCTGAATGGCTTTGCCTTGGTAAATCATCATGTGATCTCCAGCTTTTTGTTGTAGAAAACTCATCGGGCACTGCTAGCTTGTTACCTAACAAACTTTCATACGGCCGTTTGAACTTCACTAAGGTTCGTCCATTCAGCAGAAGTTGTCAAGCAGCTAGATTAAAAATAGCGTGACTAGAAATAATTAAAGGAAAGCTTTCAAAGGGGATATTTTGTGTAAAACCAACTAAATAGGTTATCTTACCTAGGGTCAAGCTAGCGCAATTTTCACCTAAGCAGCTTTAGATTTGAGTCTTTCAACAAATAAATTAGTAAAAAAAACTGGAGATAAACAATGTTTAAAGCAATCTTAATTGAGGGCAGTAGAAGCGATCAAAAAGTCTCTATCGCATCAATCAATGACACACAATTGCCCGAGGGGGATGTCAGCATTGATGTGGCTTTTTCTACTATTAACTACAAGGACGCGTTAGCAATTACAGGCAAAGCCCCCATTGCAAAGCACTACCCCATGATTCCAGGTATTGATTTTGCAGGCACAGTAACCAGCTCTAGTCGCTCTGACTTTAAAGCAGGCGATCAAGTTATTCTAAATGGTTGGGGTGTGGGTGAAAAACACTGGGGCGGCTTGGCAGAAAAAGCCCGTGTAGCGGGTGATTGGCTGGTTCCTTTACCCTCCGCTTTTACTGCTAAACAGGCCATGGCAATAGGTACTGCTGGTTATACTGCCATGCTCTGCGTTATGGCTCTGGAAAAACACGGCCTAAAGCCAGAAGACGGTGAGATTTTAGTCACAGGTGCGGCGGGTGGCGTGGGCAGTATTGCCGTGGCCTTGCTTGCAAAACTGGGTTTTAGCGTCACCGCCGTGACTGGCCGACCTGAAGAAATCATGTTTTTAAAGTCTTTAGGTGCTAGCAAAATTATGGATCGTGCCGAATTAAGCAGCCCTGGTAAACCCTTAGCCGCTGAAACTTGGGCAGGTGCCATAGACGTTGCCGGTAGTCATGTACTTGCCAATATCTGTGCTGGCCTGAAATACCAAGGCGCAGTTGCCGCTTGTGGCCTTGCTGCCGGTATGGATTTTCCTTCCAGCGTAGCGCCCTTTATTTTGCGTGGTATTACCCTTTATGGCATAGATAGCGTTATGGCACCCAAAGCTAAACGCCTAGAAGCTTGGCAACGCCTTGCCGAACTTTTAGATACCAACCTATTAGACAGCCTAACCACAGAAATTGCTTTTGATGAAGTAATCAACACAGCAGGGCAACTGATGGAAGGCAAGGTTAGAGGCCGGGTTGTAGTACCAGTTAAGGGTTAATTACTAGAAGGTTAATGAATGAGTAGCTGCTAAGTAAAACTAAGCAGCTACCATAATTTTTATGCAGGCACGCCCGAATGAAATCTAAACACAGTGTCTGGGCTTTCTATCAGTTGTTTTTCTGCTTCTAAGAGTGCAGCTACTCTTTCTGTAATGGGCTTGTCTGTATAAAGATTAGCTAGGTATAAATAGCCTTCAAAGTGCCTTGCTTCTGCTTTAATTAACGAGCAGTAATAACTAGCTAGTTCAATCTCTCCTTGCGCTACCAAACTAGGTATTAATGAAGAAAAACGTTCGCAAGAGCGGGCTTCAATAATGGCACCAACAATTAAGGTATCTACAAAGCGTCCTAGTTCGCTGGTTCTTAGGTGTTTAAACAACTCGCCTGCATAACGCCCTGGCGATAAGTTGTGGTAGGTAATGCCACGGTCACGCAATAAATTAATTACCTGCTTAAAGTGTTGCAATTCTTCTCTGGCAAGCGGGGTCATTTTATCGAGCAGCTCGTCATATTGAGGATAACGGTGCATTAAGCTAATCGCTGTGGAAGCGGCTTTCTTTTCGCACAGGGCATGGTCGATTAAAACGGTATCTAGGTTTTGTAGGGCATAATCTACCCAAGCTTGGGGTGTGCTACACAATAAAAAAGCATCAATTTCAGGCGTAGCCGGTGCTTCAACAGAAGTAGTCAAAATTACAGTCTCAAAATAATAATAAATTAAGCATCAAATAGTGTGGCTTCTTTAGGTTTGAAAGTAAGCGCCAGCAATTGTGCTTGCAGGTTAGCAACATCTAAAGGTTCATCTGCTAGCAATTCTAACCGTGAATCACGCCGATAGGTAATTGCTTGCATCAACATTTCTGATCCTACCTTGTTAAAACTGCGCCATTGTTTGGTTCCCACACGAAACACACCTTTAATTCTAAGCAAGTTTTGCTGCTGATCTATCCATTGATACAGCTTGTCTTCATCAAAAGCATCGTCCCGATGAAATACCCAACCCACCGAAAAAGCACCCAAACCTTCACCTTGTTGGCAAACAGGCTTACCCACTTCAGGCAAGGCTAAAAAAGCTAAACCAGCGGTTTGTGGTGCTAAAAAATTGGCTTTAGGGTGATGACTAGGCGTTGATTTTGGCTTGCTTTGTTGGCTAATTAGCTGGGCGGCAGAATCTAAAACACTCAGTGGTAGCTCACCCTTTTCACAGCTTAACAAAGCCAACTTAGGTGGAAACATCTGCTGGGCTTCTTCTAAAGCTTTTTGGGTTTGCGCTGGGGTAGCAAGGTCGGTTTTATTAAAAACTAAAATATCTGCTAAAGCGATTTGGTCTTGAAAAGTTTCATGCGCCACTACTTTAGGGTCGTCTAACAAGCGAGGATCAACCAAAGTAACCAGCGGACGCAATTCCAAAACATCGTTAAATTGCCCGCCCGTTAGTAAATCAATAATACCGGCTGGGTGACCTAAACCCGTTGGCTCAATAATCAGCCGGTCAGGCTTAAAGCGTTGTAAAAGATTAACTAAGGTGACAGAAAGCGTTAAACCCAAGGCACAACAAATGCAGCCTCCAGGTAATTCTTTAATTTGTAAATCTTCACCGGCTTCTAACAGGCTGGCATCCACGCCAATTTGCCCGAACTCATTCACCACTAAAGCCCAGCGCTCGCCTTCTGGCTTATTTTTAATTAAATGATTAATTGCCGTAGTTTTTCCAACCCCTAAAAAGCCACTAATTAGGTGAACAGGTACTTTTTTACTGGGTTGTGTGTTTTCAGAAGTGCTCATAAGGCTTTTTCTCTATTTAACAAGGCTTGCTTCATCGTTAAGCCAAAGGCAAAACCACCTAAGCTACCATCGCTACGCAAAATACGGTGGCAGGGTACTAAAAAAGGGATGGGATTAGCACCACAAGCGCTACCTATGGCTCTAACGGCTTTAGGCTTACCCACTTTAGCTGCTAACTGGCTGTAGCTGAGTGTTTCACCCTTGGGGATGTTTAATAAAGCCGCCCAAACTGCCAGCTGAAAAGGCGTGCCTTGTAAATCTAGCGGTAGGTCTTTAATTAGGGTTTCTTTGGCTAAAGCTTGGTTAATTCGTTGAGACCATTCTGCGCTTAACTTGGCTGTTAAGGGTTTGATTCCTGCTTTAGCTAAGCTAGCTAGCTGATCAGACCATTGTTTTTCAGCCACTTCAGCCGTGTAAAAAAAAGGCTCAAGCGCAACTAATCCTTTAGGGCTAACTAAAATAATGGCTTTAAAGTCTGGCAGCTGAATTTCTGCCCAGCCATGCAATTCACCTTGTAATAAAGCTATGTTAATCATCTGCCGCCCCTTACACATAAATAGTAGGACTAGAAGATTAACAAAAAAGCCCCACCTAGGTGGGGCTAAATTACTACAGAGTGATACAGCTTTTACTAGTGGAGAAAACTTATTTCATCGAGATAGTTGTGTTCACACCTTCTGAAACGCTATCAGGCTGGAACCAACGCTCGGTTACTGTCTTGTTATGCGTCCAGAACTTCACTGCTTCTTTACCGTTAGGACCTAATGGACCTAACCGTGAAGCACGTGAGCCGGTGAAGCTGAAGTAAGCCACTGGCACAGGAATTGGCATGTTAATACCTACCTGACCTACATCAATTTCGTTTTGGAACTTGTGCGCTGCCCAACCCGAAGCAGTGAACAAAGAAGTACCGTTACCGTTTTCGTTAGCATTAATGTAAGCAATGGCATCGTCTAGGGTTTCAACACCCACTACACAAAGCACTGGACCAAAAATTTCTTGCGAGTAAATGTCCATTTCTGGGGTTACATCGGTGAACACAGTAGGGCCAACAAAGTTACCTTTCTCGTAACCTTTAACTACAGGGCTGCGGCCATCTAGCGCCAAGGTTGCACCTTGAGCAACGCCTGAATCAATAAGCTTAACAATTCTGTCTCTAGCTTGCGGTGAAACCACAGGGCAAACATCAACTGTAACGTCTGTACCTGGGCCTACCTTCATTGTTTTAGAACGCTCAACTATGTCCGCAGACCATTCACGCGCTTCACCAACAAGAAGAACCACAGGATTAGCCATACAACGCTGACCCGCTGCACCAAAAGCAGAACCTAGTAGAGCATCAATCGCTTGGTTTTTGTTGGCATCAGGCATAATAACTGCGTGGTTTTTAGCACCCACCATGCACTGAGCACGCTTACCAGCACGGCCTGCGTGGTCATAAATAATTTTACCAACATGGCTAGAGCCAATGAAAGATACGGCTTTAATGTGCTCGTGTTCACATAAACGCTGGGCTACTTCTGGGCCACCGTGTACTACGTTTAATACGCCGGGTGGTAAACCTGCTTCGTGGGCTAGTTCAACTAAGCGTAATGTTGAAGTTGGGTCTTGCTCAGAAGGCTTAAGTACAAAGGTGTTACCCGTTGCAATGGCAATAGGGAACATAAAACAAGGCAGCATAATGGGGAAGTTAAAGGCCGTGATGCCTGCGCCCACACCTAAAGGCTGCTTTAGCGTGTAAACGTTAACGCCCGTGGCTACGTTTTCTGCCATTTCGCTTATTTGTAGTGTAGGAATAGAGCAAGCGTGTTCAATCACTTCTAAACCACGACCCACTTCGCCCTCAGCATCGGGTAAGGTTTTGCCGTGTTCTTCAGTAATTAAAGCGGCTAATTCTTTAGTGTTTTCTCTTACTAGCTGTTGGAATTTCAACATAATGCGCATACGTGCAGCCAGTGAAGTGTTACGCCAAGTTTTGAACGCTTCGTTAGCGTTTTCAATGGCTGCATCCACTTCGTCTAGCGTACAAAAAGGTACACGGGCTACCACTTCTTGTGTCGCTGGGTTAAGCACATCGCGCCAGTCAGTTGACTTGGAGATAACTTCTTTACCACCAATAATCATAGGAGTTTGACGTACAGTCATGGTTTGCCTCTTATTTAGTTAGAGTGTTTCTTATAATTGGTTTGTATTTATCTTTGCAACTTGGTCATCATCTTAGACACCCCCATCCCTTCTTGACAAGCTACCCAAGTGCAAGGCAGGCTTGCAAAATTGCAACGCAAGTCACCTGTATAAAAATTACGCTAACAAAGGCTATAAAATGGATTGGGATGACATACGCATTTTTTTAGAATTAGCCCGTACCGAAAAACTAAGTGAAGCAGCTAAACGCTTACGCATCAACGCCTCTACAGTTTCTAGGCGCTTGCATCGTTTAGAAACCCAACTAGAAGTACAGCTATTTGAACGCAGCCCAGAAGGGCATTTGCTGACTAGCCAAGGCCAATTATTATTAGCAACCGCAAGGCAAATGGAACAGCAAGCTTTGACTGCTAGTGAAATTCTGCAAGGACTCGGTGAAGAACGCATCGGCTCAGTAAGAATTGGTTCAACTGAAGGCTTTGGCAGCTTTTTTATTGCCCCTAGATTAAGTGAATTTTGTCGCCAGAACCCTCGTCTCGTGGTCGAACTGTTACCCATGCCACGCTTTGTAAAGCTGACGCGCCACGAAGCCGATATGGCCGTAACCATTGAGCGCCCAAGGCACACCAGCCTAGTGGTAACTAAGTTGTGCGACTACCGGCTTAAACTTTATGCCACCGATGCTTATTTAAAAGAAGCACCCCAAGTTAACCAAATTGAAGACTTAAACCAGCACCGCTTAATTGGCTACATTGACGACTTAATGTTTACCGACCAGCTTAACTACATGGACAGACTACTGCCCGAAGCTCAGCCTGCCTTTCGCAGTACCAGTGTTATTTCACAGTTTTCTATGGCGCGCGCAGGCTTAGGTGTGGCAATTCTGCCCTGTTTTATGGCTAAAGAAGCGCCCGAATTAAAGCCTATTTTGGAAGATCAACTGACTTTAACCCGTAGCTTTTGGTTAGCCGCCCAGCCAGAGCGCAAACGCCTAGCAAGGGTTGAAGCGGTTTGGCTTGAATTGCGAAGGTTAGTGGAAGAACAAGAAGCTTTATTGATGGGAGAAAGCTAGTAATTTAAAGGTTAACCAGCTCTGGCTCTCTTTCTAACTGCACATTAAAACGTGTTTTTACAGCGGTGGTTATTTCTTCAGCTAGGGCTAATAAGTCTTGTGCTGTGCCGCCGCCGTTATGTACTAGCACCAAAGCTTGCTGCTCATGCACTCCTACACTGCCACGCTTGGCTCCTTTAAAACCACACTGTTCAATTAACCAAGCAGCGGCTAATTTGCAGCCATTGGTGGCAGGGTAATGCGGCATTTTTGGAAAAAGCGTTAAGAGTTCTTCGGCTTGCTGCTTAGTAATCACGGGGTTTTTAAAGAAGCTTCCGGCGTTAGCTAATTTGGCTGGATCGGGGAGTTTAGAGCGACGCAACTCACTTACCACTTCTGCAATCAGTCGTGGCAAGGGTTGGTTTAAGAATTCTGGTTGCTGTTTTTTTGTGGCTAAATCTAACTTAATAGCTAAACGTGCTTTTAAATCGGCATAATTTAAACGAGGGTCGGCTTGTTTAGAAAGCTGTAACTGCAAGGCAGTAATCACAAAACGGCCTTTCCAGTCTTGTTTAAAGCGGCTGTCTCGATAGCCTAAGGCGCAGTCTTTAGCATCAATAATAGCGAACTTAGCTGGCTGGCTTTTTTCTGGTAACCAATAGCCTTCTACCGCCTGCAAGCTATCGGCTAGCTCTACGCCGTAAGCGCCAATATTTTGAATGGGTGCAGCGCCAGCTTGCCCAGGTATTAGGGCTAGGTTTTCTAACCCAAAATAGCCTTTATTGGTGGTATCTAAAACCAGCTGCTGCCAAGAATAGCTGGCGGGTACGCTTAATATTAATTCATCTGGCTCAATTTCAGGCCAGCTTAAAGCTTGGGCTTGTTGTTGCAGCACCAGCGCCTTTAAATCACCCTGAAAAATAACATTGCTACCACCACCTAAAGGAAAAACAGGCAGTTGTTGGCTAAGTGCAAAGTCAAAAATTTCAGGAAGTTCGTTAGGTTGTTCAGCTTTAACTAGCCAGCTTGCCTTAGCAGCAAAGCCTAAAGTATTTAGCTGGTCTAGTGGGGCGTTGGCTGTTTTGCGAAGCATTTATTTTACAAACCGTGTGCTTTACGGATTTGAATCAGTAAACGCTTACAGGCAGATTCCACCAAATCAACGACCTGATGAAAACCTGTTTCGCCACCGTAATAGGGGTCGGGGACTTCTTTAATAGTCGAAGGATTAAAGCTAAGTAATAGTTTAATTTTATCCAGCTGTTCTAATTCAGAGACTAAATCTTCAACATCAGCTTGGTTCTGTTTATCCATCACCAGCACATAATCGAAGGTGTCTAGGTCTTCAGCAACAAATTGGCGAGCACGTAGGGCGGATAAATCATAGCCTCTGTCTAAACCAATTTTTTGAGTTCGCTCATCGGGTGCTTTACCCACATGCGCGGCGCTAGTTCCGGCTGAATCTATCTGAATTTTATCTTGCAAATCAGCAGCTTCAACTAAAACACGAAAAACACCTTCGGCGGTAGGGGAGCGGCAAATATTACCTAAACAAACAAATAACACCTTAATCATTCTTTACTCATTACTTAAGCTAGTTTAGCCAGCAAAGCCTGAAGCCGCTGGTAATCTTCGGGTGTATCAATACCCTGAGGGTGTTGCTCGCAAGCTTCAGCAACATGAATTTTATGGCCATTCCATAACGCACGTAATTGTTCTAACTGCTCAGCTTGTTCAAGCGGTGCTGGCTGCCAAGTAACGTATTCATCTAAAAAATCAACACGGTAGGCATAAATACCAATATGGCGTTGAAAGTTAATGCCAGCAGGTAAGGCTTGCGGTTTAAAATCACCGGCTTCATTTTTTAAGAAGTAATCCCTTGCCCAAGGCTGTGGGCTACGGCTGAAATACAGCGCCAAACCATTTTTATCCGTCACCACTTTTACGTTATTAGGATTAAAAACAGCGTCAACATCGGTTATTTGTTCACTTAAGGTGGCAATGCTGGCTTGAGGATTATTAGCTAGGTTAGCGGCGACTTGATTAATTAAAGCCGCAGGAATCATAGGTTCATCGCCCTGCACATTCACCACCTGCGCCGTTTTTGCAAGGCCTAGCTTACTAGCCACTTCTTGCAAACGGTCGGTGCCGCTGGGGTGATCGGCTGAGGTCATACACACTTCAGCGCCAAACTGGGTAGCAGCATCGGCAATGCGTTGGTCATCGGTGGCTATTACAACCCTTTGGGCAGCACTTAAGCAGGTTTTTTCCCAAACATGCTGTAACATGGGTTTACCTGCTAAATCTAGCAAAGGTTTTCCTGGCAGGCGTGAAGAAGCAAAGCGTGCAGGAATAATGGCAATGAAACTCATTTTTTTTCTAGTTTCTCATCAGTTGTCAGTTGCCTTGCTTCACTTTCCAGCATAACCGGTAGGCCATCGCGAATAGGGTAAGCCAAGCCACTTGGACGACAAACTAGCTCTTGAGCTTCTTTGTTATAGTGAAGAGGCGCATGAGATACAGGGCAGACTAGCAAAGCTAAAAGTTGCTTATCCATGAAGTGCTCCAAAATTAGCTAAATTAAATGAATTGGATTGTAACTGAAATGCCAGCAGTTTCAGAGAGCTTATTAAAGTGTCCTTGTAAAAAATGAGCATTTAGCTTAAATACTTGGCATCAACGACCAAAGTTGAAGCTTTCTTGTAACTAGCTAACTTAACTTTGTCGACACTTTAAACTACAATGCCTGCGCCTTTTCAAAGACAACGAAATTTTATTCGTTTGCTTAGATTTTAAAAAAAGTTTTTTTGCAGTAGATAGAATCGCCAACAGATGAGGGTATAAAATCGTGCTAGAAGCTTATCGCAAACATGTCGAAGAACGCGCCGCAGAAGGCGTACCACCTAAACCCCTTAATGCAGACCAAACCGCATCTTTGGTTGATCTGCTAAAGAACCCACCAGCAGGCGAAGAAGCATTTCTTGTTGACCTAATTACCAACCGTGTGCCACCCGGTGTGGATGAAGCTGCTTATGTTAAAGCTGGCTTCTTAGCAGCTATCGCTAAAGGCGAAAGCTCTTCACCACTTATTAGCGCAGAACATGCTGTTGAGCTACTAGGCACTATGCAGGGTGGTTACAACATCGTAACCCTAGTAGACCTACTAGATAACGATGATCTAGCTAAGCTTGCTGCTACCCAGCTTAAATCTACCCTACTAATGTTTGATGCTTTCCACGACGTTGCAGACAAAGCCAAAGAAGGCAATGCCAACGCTAAAGAAGTGATTCAATCTTGGGCTGATGCAGAGTGGTTTACTAACCGCCCAGCGCTAGCTGAAAAAATTACTTTAACCGTATTTAAAGTGCCTGGCGAAACCAACACGGATGACTTATCTCCTGCGCCTGATGCTTGGTCACGTCCTGATATTCCTGTTCACGCTAATGCCATGCTTAAAATGGCGCGTGACGGTATCGAGCCAGTTGAGCCAGGTGTTATTGGTCCACTTAAGCAAATTGAAGAAGTTAAAGCTAAAGGCCACCCCGTTGTTTACGTGGGTGACGTTGTAGGTACGGGTTCTTCACGTAAGTCAGCAACCAACTCAGTGCTTTGGTTCTTTGGTGATGACATTCCTAACGTACCTAACAAGCGTGCGGGTGGTTTCTGCTTTGGTAACAACATTGCACCAATTTTCTACAACACCATGGAAGATGCCGGCGCTCTGCCCATCGAAATGAACGTAGAAAACCTAAATATGGGTGACGTAATTGACGTTTATCCCTATGAAGGCAAAGTTTGCAAGCAAGGTACTGATGAAGTTCTTTCTACTTTTGAACTAAAAACCCAAGTGCTATTAGATGAAGTGCGCGCCGGTGGCCGTATTCCTCTCATTATCGGTCGTGGCCTCACTGAAAAAGCCCGTGCTGAACTCGGTCTTGGTCCTTGCGATACTTTCAAAAAGCCTGATCAGCCTGCTGACACTGGCAAGGGTTACACCTTAGCGCAGAAGATGGTTGGTAAAGCATGTGGCGTTGAAGGCGTTCGTCCCGGTACTTACTGCGAACCTAAAATGACTACTGTTGGCTCTCAAGATACCACTGGTCCTATGACCCGTGACGAGCTAAAAGACTTAGCTTGCCTAGGTTTCTCTGCCGATCTAGTCATGCAGTCTTTCTGTCACACAGCGGCTTACCCTAAGCCCGTTGACGTAGTAACTCACCACACCCTGCCAGACTTCATTATGAACCGTGGCGGTGTATCGCTACGTCCTGGCGACGGTATCATCCACTCTTGGTTGAACCGTATGCTACTGCCTGACACAGTGGGTACCGGTGGTGACTCGCACACGCGTTTCCCATTGGGTATTTCTTTCCCAGCTGGTTCTGGTCTAGTTGCTTTTGCAGCAGCCACCGGTGTAATGCCTTTGGATATGCCTGAATCAGTACTAGTGCGCTTCAAGGGTGAAATGCAGCCAGGTATCACACTACGTGACCTAGTTCATGCCATTCCTTACCAAGCCATTCAAGAAGGTCTTTTGACTGTAGAGAAAAAAGGTAAGAAAAATGCCTTCTCAGGTCGAGTACTAGAAATTGAAGGTTTAGAGCACCTAACCGCTGAGCAAGCGTTTGAGCTTTCTGATGCTTCTGCTGAGCGCTCTGCTGCTGGTTGTACTATTACCCTGTCAGAAGAATCAGTTGCCGAATACCTAAAATCTAACATCACGCTACTACGCTGGATGATTTCTAATGGTTACGGCGATGCGCGTACTATCGAACGTCGTGCTAAAGCGATGGAAGATTGGCTAGCTAACCCGCAGCTAATGCGTGCTGACAAAGATGCAGAATATGCACACATCATTGAAATTGATCTAAATGAAATCAAAGAGCCTATTCTTTGTGCGCCAAACGATCCTGATGATGCACGTAAACTGTCTGACGTTGCTGGCACCAAGATTGATGAAGTTTTCATCGGTTCTTGCATGACCAACATAGGTCACTTCCGTGCCGCTGGTAAATTACTAGAACAGCATAAAGGTTCTTTACCTACCCGTTTATGGTTAGCACCACCCACCAAAATGGACCAGCACCAGTTAACCGAAGAAGGCTACTACGGTATCTTTGGTCGTGCCGGTGCACGTATGGAAATGCCAGGTTGTTCTTTGTGCATGGGTAACCAAGCACGCATTGCCGCCAAGTCTACTGCGGTATCTACGTCTACCCGTAACTTCCCTAACCGTTTAGGTGATGGTGCGGACGTATTCCTAGCTTCTGCAGAACTAGCAGCGGTTGCCTCTATTCTAGGCAAGCTGCCAACCACTGCTGAATACCTAGTTTACGCAGACAAGATCAACACTATGGCTAGCGATGTTTACCGCTACCTGAACTTTGATCAGATGGATGAATACCAAAAAGCGGCTTCTTCAGTGATTCCTGTTGTTCAAGAGTCATAATTAGCCCTAAGCAAGACAAGAAAGCTTGAAGTTATAATTCATAACTAAAATATAACTAAAAGTTTTTACCAACCCGCCCTGCCTAGCAGCGGCGGGTTTTTTATTGCTAAGCTATTTGGGTTAGCTTGCATTCATGACTCAGATCAATCACATTGTTGCAATGCAATAAACTTAAGGTACCTACCCATGTCCAATGTATTCTTAACTTCTCTAGACCATCTAGCCGTCCTAGAATTGCAGGGTGGCCAGCCAGATAAACTCCTGCAAGGCCAGATTACTGCTGATCTTCGCTTAGTTAATACCGAACAAGCACTGCCTGGGCTACTTTGTAATTTAAAAGGCCGAGTGGTGAGTAGCTTTGAAGTTATCGCTTTGGCTAGCGACCACTTAGCGCTAATTCTGCCGGCCAGCAGCCTAGAAGCAGTGCAAAGCCACCTAGCTAAATACCAGCCTTTCTTTAAAACTCAGCTAAAAGAAACCACCAGCGATTATCAAATCATTGGGCTTTCTGGTAAAGAAGTGCCTGCGCTAACCAGCAGCTTAATTGGCGCTTGGCCAAAACATGAATACCAACAAGCGATAACTGAACAAGGTTTAGTGCTTAATTTACCTGGGCCTCAGCCACGGGCTTTAATTTTGTTAAGGCGTGATGTTGAAAGCTCAGCAGCAACACTAACCAAGCTGCAAGGCTTAACCAACCAAGTAGCCACGGATTGTTGGCATTTGTTAGACATTAAAATGGGCCGTGCTCAGGTAGATGCAAAGCTTACTGATCAGTTTTTACCGCAAATGCTGAACTACCAAGCCACCGGTGCGGTTAGCTTTAAAAAGGGCTGTTATATAGGCCAAGAAATTGTTGCTAGGGCGCAATTTCTTGGCCAAGTTAAAAAACGCCTACACCGTGCCCACTTAACTACGGGTGAACTCGCTTTGCCAGCAGGTGTCTATGATGCAGAGGGCAAGCAACAGGGTGAAATCATTCAACTAGCAGCAGATCGCCGTGGTGAACTTGAAGCCTTAGCGGTGATTAATCAAAAAGCGTTAGACGATAATGGCTCTTTTTTTGTTAATCCAGAATGCACTATTAAAATGATTTTGCATAAACTACCCTATGACCCTCTAGGAAGAAAAGCACTGCACGGTGCTGAAGCCTAACTAGTAACCTAAACTAATTACCTAACCCCTACTTATATTTGGAGCAAAACAATGCCTACGTTAGAACTTAAATTAATGGGATTAACCTGCAATGGCTGCGTAAACAAGGTGACTGAAGCCTTGATGATGAACGAAGCTGTAGAAAGCGTTGAAGTAAGCCAAGACACCGCCAGCATTACTGGCAACCTAACTGCTGATCAAGCCATCGAAATTATCGAAGGGCTAGGCTTTGAGGCAGAAGAATAAGAGGTCATTATGTCTAAACCCCTTCGCTTAGCCCTTAGGGGCATGACTTGTGGCGCTTGCGTTGCTAGTGTCGATAAAGCGCTTAAAGGCGTCAGCGGCGTTGACCAAGTTTCCGTCAATCTGCCTGACCGCAGTGCTGAAATTACCGGTAGTGCCGACCCGCAAGATTTAATCAAAGCCGTTCAAGATGCTGGCTTTGGTGCAACGCCCATGAGTGCTGATTATGGCGATACCGAACGCCAAGCCGAAGAAAGCGCTGCCCTTAAAAAAGTTTGGATAAAAACTTGGGTCGCCTTGGCGGTGGGTGCGCCGCAAATGCTGTTTATGATGACCGGGCACTTACCCATGCTGGAAGATGCCCGTCTGCTTTGGGGGCTCATCGGTTTAGCCACCCTAGCCACTATGGTGTATTCCGGTGGTCATTTTTATCGTGGCGCTTGGGTTTCTCTAAAAAATCGCCGTGCCAATATGGACAGTTTAATTGCCTTAGGTACCGGTGCTGCTTGGTTGTATTCCACCCTAATGGTGCTTTGGCCTGACATTGTACCGCCTGAAGGTCGGCATGTTTATTATGAAGCGGCAGTCTTTATTATAGGTTTAGTGAATCTTGGTCAAGCCTTAGAAACCCGTGCCCGTGGCAACGCTTCACAAGCCATACGTCAGCTAATGCAACTCCAGCCAGATACAGCAACGCTTATCACCCCAGAGGGTGAAGAAAAAGAAATGCGCTTGGCTTCTATTCAAGCCAGTGATTTATTAAGGGTTCGCCCGGGCGAGCGTATTCCTGTCGATGGTATTGTTGCTGAAGGTGAAACCCAAGTGGATGAATCCATGCTAACGGGTGAACCCCTTCCGGTTAACAAAAGCAAAAAAGACTGGTTATCCGCTGGAACTGTCAACCAAGGCGGCAGTATTAAAATGCGTGTGCGTAAAGTGGGTGAAGACACTGCCCTAGCGCAAATTATTAACCAAGTGCGTAATGCCCAAGGCTCCAAGCCTGCTATTGGTCGCCTAGTTGACCAAATCAGTGCGGTGTTTGTACCCGTGGTTATTCTAATTTCTATTATCACTGCTTTTGTTTGGTGGTTAGTCGGTCCCGAGCCACAAGCCGCTTATATGCTGATTTCAGCTATGGCGGTGTTAGTGATTGCTTGCCCCTGTGCCTTAGGTTTAGCCACGCCCATGTCGATAATGGTAGGGGTGGGTCGTGCCGCAGGTAAAGGTGTGCTCATTCGTAAAGGCGATGCACTGCAAGAAGCCTCTAAGCTAAACACCATTATTTTAGATAAAACTGGCACCATCACCCAAGGCAAACCCAAGATGGTCAACTTTGCCTTGCAAATGGCTTACCTAGAAGGCGCTAACAGCCTGTCTAAAGATGAACTCCTCGCTAACCTAGCCTCCTTGGAACAAGCCTCAGAACACCCCTTAGGTGCTGCTATCGTTGCTGCCGCTAAAGAGCAGGGTTTAGAAATCCCTAAAACTAGCACACCAGAAACCCTGGCTGGCTTGGGCTTAAAAGGCAAAATTAACGACCAAACTTGGTTAGTAGGCAACCGTTCTTTATTGGAAGCAGAAGGTATTAGCCTAAGCGATGCGGCAGTTGAAGAAGCGGCAAGCATGGCAGACCAAGGGCAAACCTGTGTGCATCTAATCGTGGATGGTCAACTGGCTGCTTTGGTGGGCATTGCCGACCCGATTAAAGAAGATTCCGCCGCTGCTATTCAACGCTTATTAAAAGCAGGCGTGCAGGTAGTCATGCTAACCGGCGATAGTCCTAGAACGGCTCAGGCCGTTGCTAAGCAAGTCGGTATTACGGAAGTTTATGCGGAAGTAAAACCGGATGAAAAAGCCGATAAGGTAAAAGAGTTACAAGCCAAAGGTTTAAAAGTGGGCATGGTGGGTGATGGTATTA
>JAAYGA010000255.1 GCA_012727935.1 Pseudomonadaceae bacterium
GCCTTATCACCAAGCCTATGAGCGAGGGGTGAAGCTCATTGGTGCTACCTGCCATTATGTAACTGAAGAACTCGATGCAGGCCCCATTATTGACCAAGACACAGTGCGAGTGAATCACCGTCAAACAGCACAAGATATGGTTCGCTTAGGGCGTGATGTTGAAAAAGGTGTGCTGGCGCGTGGTTTAGCTTGGCATTTACAAGACCGAGTGTTGGTTTATGGTAATAAAACGGTGGTTTTTAACTAAGTCGCTTTAACTAAACACCTAAGGAGGCGTGGAGTGCTAGAAGGTTTTGCAATTCTTTTACTATTTCAGCTAATCGGTGAGCTAATCACTCGCTTGTCTGGCATTCCGGTACCTGGCCCTGTTTTGGGTATGACACTATTGCTTTTGGCTGTTTTGCTACTGAAAAAAGTGCCAAGTGGCGTGCGTACCGCTTCAGAAGGATTATTGCGCTACCTGCCACTTTTGTTTGTACCGGCTGGGGTGGGGCTTATTAATCATGGCTTGTTGTTAAAGCAAGACATTTGGGTGATTAGCATTACTTTGGTGGTGAGTACCGCTTTAACCTTGCTAGTCACGGTATTGGTGTTGCAGGGTTTAAAGAAATTGTGGGGAATAGAAAATGATGCCTGAGGTGATTTTTGAACTTTGGGTGTATATGGCAGCTAGTCCTTTGCTACACCTACTTTTAACCTTGTTAGCCTTCTTTTTAGCACAATGGGTTAATCGCCGTGCGGGTGGATCGCCCTTGCTACACCCAGTATTGGTTGCGATTGCGCTCTTGGTTGGTTTTTTACTTATAACTAACACGCCTTACGCTACTTATTTTGAAGGTGCGCAATTTATTCATTTCTTAATGGGGCCGGCAATTGTTTCTTTGGCTGTGCCTTTGTTTGATCACCGTGAAAGAATTAGGCGTGAGTTTTTGCCATTAATTTTGGCTTGTGTGGCTGGTATTGTTACTGCGGTTATTTCCACAGTGGTGCTGGTGCGGCTGTTGGGTGGGCGCGAAGACACTATGCTATCGCTGGTGCCAAAATCAGTAACCACACCGATTGCTATGGGGATAGCTGAGCAAATTGGTGGTTTTCCAGCCTTGGCCGCAGGCATAGTATTAATTACCGGTGCCATTGGCTGCATTTTAGGCCCGCCGATGTTTAAGCTATTAAAAATAAAAGACCATGCGGTGCAAGGGTTTGCGATGGGTTTGGCAGCACATGGCTTTGGTACGGCGCAGTGTTTTAGTCTCAGCAACCTTGCTGGCGCTTTTGCCGGTTTGGCTATGGGCGTAACCGGGCTGCTGAGTGCCTTTTTAATACCTTTGATTATGCGATTTTTTGCCTAATCCAAGCGTTTAGCTCTGGCACAGTGTTGGCAATAAAATCTGCGCCCCAGCTACTAGGCTGTTCGTGAATACCTATGTAACCAAAGCCTGCTACCAGTGTTTGCATACCGGCACGGCGGCCTGCTTCTATGTCTCGCACATGGTCGCCAACGTATAAACACTGCTCAGGCGGCGTTGCTAACTGCCTAGCCGCTAGCAGAAGTGGTGCTGGATCTGGTTTACTTACGCCTAAGTCTTCCGGGCAAACCACGGCAGCAGCATGAATACGTAATTCACGCAGCAGCAAATCGGTATAAATACGCGGTTTGTTAGTGACGATTCCCCAAGGCACAGGTTGGCGGTCAAACTCTTTTAGAAGTTCTTCAAGCCCTGCAAAAATACGGCTATTTTCACCAATATTTTCTTGGTAAAGGTCTAATAAACGCTGGCGCAATTCAGGCTGGTTAGGCTCGCCTAGCTTTACACCAAAACCTAGCTCTACTAGTGCATTACCACCGTTAGACACCTGATCACGAATAACGCCATAAGGCAGTTTGGCTTTGCCTTCTTCAACAAGTAGGCGGTTTAATGCGGTGGCTAAGTCTGGTGCAGAATCGACTAGGGTGCCATCAAGATCAAAAAGTACCGCCCGCACTGCGGACGGCTGTTGAGTATCACTGTCCAAGCAAATAACCTCTCAGTGTTTTGCCGTTATGGCCTTTCAAAATTAAAGCGCCCTGTTCGTTAATATCGAACTGGTTAATTTCATTGAATGTTTCTAAGAATTTTTGCTCTTGGTTCATCAAGGCTTCTGGGCAGGCCATTTTAGTCGCTAGGCTGTGCCCAAAAGTTAAGCATTCGCCAGTCAGTTCATAGCTGCTGCCATAGCTATTACAAGTGGCACTACCATACACTTGACCTTTATCATCAAACGTAATGGTTAGATGAGAACTGTCGATAATGCCTTCACCGTTAATGTCTTCTATTTGCCATTCACCAAGCAATAATTCAAGTGGGTCACCGCCACAGCCTTGTAAGGTTTTGCCTTCAACCGTGACTTCCACTTGCCAAGGGTAGGGCATACCGGTCATGGAATCATGGCAAATGCTCGGTGTTAATGCTGCGGTTAATTCTTTTTTCTTGCCTGCGGTTATAACCACCTTGCCAGCTTGCAGTTGTTCTATTATTGAAAACTGCTGGGACTTTTGTTCATAACCCTGAGACAGCTCAAGGTTAGTTTCTGTCACTGTTAACTGCCAAGCGGGTTCGTTGCCTTGGGCTTTAAAAGGCAGGTCTGGGCTAATAATGTCGCTGGTTAAAGCTTTATCATTGGTTGATTCATCGGCTGGCTTGGTTGGTAATGCACAGCCAGTTAAACCGATAGCAAAGGTTAGGGCAGCTGGGGTAATCAGTTGTTTAAACAAAATTGACTCACTTGTTTTTTAGATTAAGTGTTTTTTAGATTAACTATTTTTTAGATTAACTATTTTTTAGATTAAGTTAGTTATTCAGGCTTAGTACAGCGCATTAGGTAATTTACCTGCACATCATGAGGCGTTAGTTTGTAGTGCTTGGTTAAGGGGTTATAAGTCATGCCCATTAACTCTGCTACATTCAAATCGGCTTCGCGTACCCATTGGCCCATTTCAGAAGGCTTAATAAACTTACTGTATTCATGGGTGCCACGGGGCAGCATACGCATCACATACTCAGCGCCAATAATCGCAAATAAATAAGATTTAGGGTTGCGGTTAAGGGTAGAGAAGAATACTTGACCGCCAGGCTTCACTAAAGTTGCACAGGCTTGAATAACGGCTGCTGGATCGGGTACGTGTTCAAGCATTTCTAAACAGGTAACCACATCAAAACTATTCGGTGCTTCTTCGGCAAGTTGCTCGGCGGTCATCTGGCGATAATTGACTTGCAAGCCGGATTCTAGCTGGTGTAAACGCGCTACAGAAAGCGGTGCTTCGCCCATATCTATACCAGTAACTTCAGCACCACGCTGGGCCAGCGCTTCAGATAACAAACCACCACCACAACCAATATCGGCGACACGCTTACCCGCAACCGCAGCGTGTTTGTCTATCCAATTAGCCCTTAGCGGGTTGATGTCGTGCAGGGGTTTGAATTCACTTTCTGGATCCCACCAGCGCGAGGCTAGGGCTTCAAATTTAGCTATTTCACCCAGATCAACGTTTTGGAGGTTTTCAGGCTTACTCATGTGATTTTCCTTTAAAGGATAGGGCTATAAAATTTAATCAATAGAGCAAGTTTAACATTGAAAGCTAATGTTTGTCCGTAGGCTAGGCCAGCAGATTCTTTTAATTAAATAGACTGGTAAGTCGGGCTAGATCAATCTGTATCTGTACATTTATGCTAGCGCCACTGTACAATGTGCCAGTTTCTAGTCACCGTCCGTAAGTGTTGGTTTGGTTATTTCCTTCCTTTTGGCTAAATTTGAGAAAAACTTTATGCTACGAATTGTATTTGCATTGATTGCTGCCGTGCTGGTGTCTGCACCTGCCTTTGCTAGTGGTTCTGTTGAAGCGCTGAACCATTTAAATGCTACTAACACCCTTGCAGGTTACTTGGCTGTTTTTATTTTTTTTATTGCTTATTTAGTTGTTGTAGGTGAAGAAAAATTACAGCTGCGTAAGTCTAAGCCGGTACTGATTGGGGCTGGACTTATTTGGGTTCTAGTTGGCATTGTCAGCACTGATCATGCTGAAACTAGCGCCGCATTTAGTAGAAACTTTCTTGATTTTAGTGAGTTGATGCTCTTTTTGTTAGTTGCCATGACTTACATTAGTGCTATGGAAGAGCGTCGTATTTTTGAAGGTTTACGCGCTTGGATGGTTCAAAAAGGCTTTAGTTATAAGTCCTTATTTTGGATAACCGGTATTCTTGCTTTCTTAATCTCCCCTATAGCCGATAACTTAACCACCGCCTTACTCATGTGTGCAGTGGTACTTAAAGTGGCTGAAGGCCAAGACCGCTTTATCGCTATGTGCTGTATCAATATTGTTGTTGCAGCAAACGCAGGTGGTGCGTTCAGCCCCTTTGGTGATATCACCACGCTAATGGTTTGGCAGGCTGGTAAAGTTGAGTTCTTGGAGTTTTTCGATCTCTTCTTACCGGCGGTAGTCAACTTTGTGGTTCCTGCCTTAGTGATGAGTTTCTTTATTCCTAAAGGTAAGCCAGCAAGTATCA